>NZ_QUDI01000016.1:0-104087 GCF_003477465.1 Parabacteroides sp. AF48-14 | reverse complement strand
GTCCAAATCGCCATTACGACCGTGCTAATCTTCGCGAGGTGCCGAGTGCACTACACATTAGCACGCGTAAATGGGCAGAAAGAGGACGGTTCGTAATTGTTGAAAAACGCTACGAAAAAGGCGAAAAAGTCCCTTTTTGAGGTCAAAAAAGTGGATTAACATTTGTTTTGTTTTGGATATCTTTTAGACTTGAAAAATGCGTTTTATACAATAAGTCCCCCCTGCGGCAGACTCTCTTTTGTCAAATAATGAATTATCATAGTCTATATCTTCCTATATGTATGGCTGTTCAGGAACGATTTCATAGAGTGTGCCGCCGACTCCTTTACAACCTTCTCGTCTTTGTCGTTGTTTATACCCTAAGCTAACGATAAATACACACAAATGATGAGAAGATTTACCCTTTTATTCGTAGCTGCCTTGTCGGTCCTGTCGATGAGTGCAGCCCCTGTCGATATGGAACAGGCACGCAAGATTGCCCTTAGTTTCATAAAGAGCAATTATCCTCAAACTCGGTCGGGACAGGAAGCTCTTACGCTGGTTTGGACAGATGGCGTTACCGGAACCCGTTCCGGTAGCGTGATGCGATTGCTTCCGAGGCGACTTTCTATGTGTTCGATCGTACCGATGCTCCCGGTTTTGTGGTGGTAGCGGGTGACGATGCTGTCTATCCGATTCTCGGTTACGGGCGGGAACAGACGTTTTCCAAGGAAGGAATGCCTTCCAACCTGCGTGCCTGGTTCGACAGTTATCAACGGCAGATAAATTGGTTGCGCAGTCATAATAAACAGGCTTCTGCCGCTACTCGCGAGGCTTGGGAAAAACTTGGTAACGGAAGTTTGCAACTAAAGTCGACCGGTGTGGAACTCACAACCGTATTGTGGGATCAGATGACGCCTTATAATAATCTTTGCCCGGAGGTTAGCGGCCAGCGTACGCCGACCGGCTGTGTGGCAACTTCTACGGCAATCGCCATGCAGTATCACCAATGGCCGGATGTCGGTGAGGGCAGTCATTCCTATACTACGAAGACTTCCAACCTGTCACTCTCTGCCACTTTCGATACTCCTTACCAATGGAATAATATGCCGGCTACTTACACCGCCGGACAGTACACCGACCAGCAGGCGCAGAATGTAGCGACCCTGATGTACGACTGCGGCGTTTTCTCCGACATGGACTATGCTCCGGGTAATAGCGGCGCTCTGATGCTAACGGCTGCACAAGGTCTGGTCAACTATATGAAGTATGATAAATCTCTCCATGTCCTGCAACGGGAGAACTATCAAGCAGCAGAATGGGAGTCCGTCATCAAAGGTGAACTCGACAACAACCGCCCCGTCGTCTATGGTGGCGAGAATGATCAGAAAGAAGGGCATCAGTTTATTATTGACGGCTACAATATAGCCGATTATTACCATGTCAACTGGGGATGGAGCGGACTGGCCAACGGTTACTATCTGCTTGCCGTACTCGAACCCGAAGAACAGGGAACGGGTGGTAACAGCGGCGGGGGATTCTCTCTTGACCAGATGGCTATGATCAGTATGCAGAAGCCTGTCGAAGGTTCCACCTATGAAGATGTGCTGACCTTTTTCTATGGTGAAAGCGAAGGAATCGTCTTTGACGGATTGGACGCATCGACCGATACGTTTGAACCGGGGCAGATGTTTGAGGTGCAGTTCGGCTATGTCGGCAATATGAGTATCCGTAACTTCACCGGTGACTTAGTTGTTGCACTTGTTGACAAAGACGGGAATACGAAAGAATTGATTTCTTCCGAAAAGTCTGTATCCATTGATATAAATAACGGGATAGGAGGGGAGTTGGCCTGTACGATTACCCAACCGATAGCATCCGGAGACTGTATCCGTCTCCTCTATAAGAGCAGTGACGGAAACGACTGGAAATGGGTGAGAGGCGGAACCGATACTTACGGTGAAATTGCAGTGGACGGCAGCGATGTGGCGAACGAAGAGATAGCAGTCCCGTCACCCGTCATTGTTTCCTGTAATGCTGGCGGAACCGTTTCCGTTACTTCTCCGGTAGCCATAAAGGAAATTACATTATATGATATTAGCGGTCGTTTGTTGAAAAAGCAACCGGCCGGAGGTAATACGCAGGTATTGCTTTCTTACGCAGGATATCCGGCCGGTGTTTATGTGATGGAAGTGCTTACTGCCGAAGGTAAAAGCAGCCATAAGCTATTCCTGTCATTCGCCTTTTAGCAGCGGCCAGTTCGGGTCTTTGACATGTTCCCGCTGCATGATGGCTTTCAGTTCGGCTACTTTGTCGGGATAGCTGTCCAGGATATTATGTCTTTCCGAAGGATCGGACGCCAGGTTATAAAGTTCGTAGTAAGGTTTGTCGCCGCGAATGTTCATGTGAACCAGTTTCCACGGACCTTTACGAACAGCCTGGCGGCCGTTCAGTTCCTGAAATTCGAAATACAGGAATTCATGTTCTTTCTGCCCTTTGCGGTTTTGCAGTAACGGCAACATGCTGACGCCGTCCATTTCTTTTTGTTTGGCTTTCGGATGGATAATTTCTTCGAAGGTCGGCAATACATCCCAGAAGGAGCACATAAAGTCTGTTTCCGTACTCGGCTGCACGTGTCCCGGCCATGAGATGATCATCGGCACGCGGATACCGCCTTCGTAGAGGTCGCGTTTGTAGCCGCGATAAATGCCATTGCTGTTAAAGAAGTCGGGATCGGCGCCACCTTCCATGTGCGGGCCGTTGTCGCTGGCAAAGATGATGATCGTATTGTCGTACAAGCCTTTGTCTTTCAGTTTCTGGACAATCTGTCCGACATAAACGTCCAGACGGTAAACCATGGCAGCAAAGGTTGCATGCGGATAAAATTGTGTGCAGTAGCCGCCTTTGCGGAAAGCCGGGCTGCCCGGTTCTACGCCGTGGTAAGGCTTTTCCGGATACAGACCACGGAACTTTTTAATGATGCTGTCTTCGGGTACGATCAGTTCTGCGTGCGGGATGATGGTCGGATACCACATGAAGAAGGGTTCGTCCGGATTCATATTGTCCAGGTATTCCAGTGCTTTTCCGTGGATAAGGTCTTGCGAATAGGTTCCTTTTCCGTATTGTACATTCAGGTTGTTATCTGTCAATTCCACCCGTTTGTCGTTGTCCCAAAGGTGGTCGGGGTAATAGCTGTGTGCCAGCAACTGGCAGTTATATCCGTAGAAAGTGTCGCATCCCTGATTCTTCGGATCACCGGTCGAACCGATAAAACCCAATCCCCATTTACCGAAAGCGGAAGTCTTATAACCGGCCTCTTTCATCACCTGGAAGATGGTGCGGGCGTCTGCCGGGAGTGGGAACTGTCCTTCCGGATCGAGTTCGAGGTTTCCGCGGACAGGCGTGTGTCCGCTATGCGTACCGGTCAACAGGCAGGAGCGGGAAGGGGCGCTGACGGTCGTTCCCGAATAACACTGCGTGAAACGCATTCCGTTTTGTGCCAGCTTATCGATGTTGGGAGTTTCGAACTTTTCCTGCCCGTAGCAGCTTAGATCGCCATAGCCCAGATCATCGGCCAGGATAAAGACAACGTTCGGTTTCTTATCCTTATTCTTTTCGGCATGGATGAAAGGAGCTACCAACAGGATACCGGTTGAGATTAAAATAGCTTGTTTCATGATATTATGTTTTTTGTTTGAATGGTTACAAAGTTATATCTTTTATAAAGAATAACTATCTTTGAGCGTAAAATCTAACTGAATATCATGAAAAAGATAATTTGTTTTTTCTCTATTCTTCTTTCCCTTTTGTGGATGAGTTGCTCGAATCAGACTGCATCTTCTTATTATCTGGATGCCGTAAACGGAGATGACAGCCAAAACGGGCTGACGGAAGCGACCGCCTGGAAAAGTCTTTCCGGACTCCGAAATGTCGAACTTAAGCTTGGCGACAGGATACGGCTGAAAAGAGGCGGGACGTTTACGGGAGAACTGGAAATATCGGGACAGGGGACGCCGGATAACCGGATTTACGTTGAGGCATACGGAGAAGGCGATAAACCTTGCATCGTAGGAAATGATACATCCTTATACGCTGTCCGTATTTTCAATTCGGATTACCTGATGCTCCGGAATATCGCGATCGTGAATACGGGAAAGGAACGCCTTCCGCACCGTACGGGACTGAAGATAGAATGCCGGGATTACGGAGTTTCCAGAAATATTGTGGTGGACGGCGTGGATGTACGGGATGTGAATGGCTCGCTGGTCAAGGAAGAAGGAGGTGGTAGCGGTATCCTGATTGTCAATGGTGGGAAGGATATTATCTCCGTATTCGACAGCCTGACGATAGAGAATTGCCATATCCTGCGCTGTGCCCGTAATGCAATGATCTGGTCCGGCTATAGCAGCCGGGAGAACTGGCATCCGAGCAAACATACGATTGTCCGCAACAACCTGATAGAGGAGGTGCCGGGCGACGGTATCGTCCCGATCGGCTGTGACAGCACGTTAATCGAACATAACGTGATGCGCAACTGTCCCGCCATTCTTCCCGATTCGGAAGCGGCTGCCGGTATCTGGCCTTGGAGCTGCGACAATACGGTCATCAGTTTAACGAAGTGAGCGATCACAAAGCTCCCTGGGATGCGCAAGGATTCGATTCGGATTGGAACTGCCGGAATACGCTTATTCAGTATAATTACAGCCACGACAATGACGGCGGTATGGTTTTGATTTGTAACTCCGGTGAATCTCCCGCCACGTTCAATGCCGGGAATGTCGGTACTGTTATCCGTTATAATATCAGTATTAACGACGGACGCCGTACCCGGCCGACGCGTGCCGGTATGTTTTCTCCTTCCATCCATATAGCCGGTCCGGTGAAGAACACGACGATCAGCCATAACATTATCCATGCAAACAGGAGGGCGACGAAAGAAGCCGACTGCAGTATGATAACTTCTGACTCGTGGGGCGGCTATTCCGACAGTACTTTTGTGCAGGGAAACATCTTTTATACGCAGGAGGCAAGTACATTCAATTTTACGAAGTCGACAAACGATGTATTTTCGGGAAACTATTACTTAGGAACGTTTAAGGTGAAACCGGCGGACACTAATGCACAGTCTGTATCAGAAGCATACCAGAAGCTGGTTGAAAAGGATGCCGATGGTTTTGAAGGCCTGTCCGTGCTGATGGACACGATCGGGATTGCCGGTTCGGAAGGCGTCTTTGTGAATGAAAATGCAATCCGCAGATTTTTTGATAGGTGAAAAATAGTACCTTTGTACGGTTGAACTCATAAAAAGATTATAACAGTGGCTAAGATAGTTGAAACTCCCCTGATGAAGCAGTATTTCGATATAAAGGCGAAACATCCCGATGCAATCCTGCTATTCCGTGTAGGCGACTTTTACGAAATGTATGGCGAAGATGCCGTGACCGGAGCCGAAATACTGGGTATCGTACAGACGAAGAAGGCGAACGGACCGGGACAGACGGTTGAAATGGCCGGTTTCCCGCATCATGCGCTCGACAGCTATCTGCCTAAACTGGTCCGTGCCGGTAAACGTGTTGCTATCTGCGACCAGTTGGAAGACCCGAAACTGACGAAAAAGTTAGTGAAGCGCGGTATCACCGAATTGGTGACTCCGGGCGTTTCCATTAACGATAATATCCTCAACCATAAAGAGAACAACTTCCTTGCCGCGATCCATTTCGGCAAAGATATATGCGGGATTGCTTTTCTCGATATTTCCACCGGTGAGTTCCTGACCGCCGAAGGTACGGTCGACTATGTCGATAAGTTGCTGAACAACTTCTCTCCGAAAGAAGTACTGGTCGAGCGGGGCAGCCGCAAACGTTTCGAGGAGGCTTTCGGTCCCCGTTTCTTTATTTTCGAGTTAGACGACTGGGTGTTTACGCCGGAAACGGCTAACGACCGCCTGCTGAAACATTTTGAGACGAAGAATCTGAAAGGTTTCGGAGTGCAACATCTGAAATTAGGCGTCGTCGCCTCGGGCGCTATCCTGCATTATCTGGACCAGACGCAGCATACACATATATCGCATATCACATCCCTTTCCCGTATCGAAGAAGACCGTTACGTCCGCTTGGATAAGTTTACCGTCCGCAGCCTGGAACTGGTCGGAACGATGAACGAGGAGGGAACCAGCCTGTTAGATGTCCTGGATAAGACTGTTTCGCCGATGGGTTCGCGTATGTTGCGCCGTTGGATCCTTTTCCCTTTGAAGGATGTCAAGCCAATCCATGAACGCCAGGATGTGGTGGAATACTTCTTCCGGCATCCCGAGGTAAAAGAACTGTTGGAGGAGAAGTTGGAACAGATAGGAGACCTGGAACGTATCATCTCCAAAGTGGCTGTCGGCCGCGTATCGCCCCGCGAGGTGGTGCAGCTGAAAGTAGCCCTCCGCGCTATCGAGCCGATCAAGGAGGCTTGCATGACGAGCGATGAACCGAGCCTTTGCCGGATCGGCGAACAACTGAATGCCTGTGCGCTGATTCGCGACCGGATCGAGAAGGAAATCAACAACGACCCGCCCTCCCTGCTGAACCGCGGCGGGGTGATTGCGACAGGGGTCAATGCCGAACTCGACGACCTGCGTGCCGTCGCCTATTCGGGAAAAGACTATCTGCTGAAGGTACAGCAACGCGAAATAGAACTGACGGGTATATCGAGCCTTAAAATAGGCTTCAACAACGTGTTCGGTTACTACATCGAAGTGCGCAATGCCTACAAGGATAAAGTCCCTGCCGAATGGATCCGCAAGCAGACGCTGGTCAATGCCGAACGCTACATTACCGAAGAACTGAAAGAATACGAAGAAAAGATATTAGGTGCGGAGGAAAAGATACTATCGTTGGAAGGGCGCCTTTTTAACGAACTGGTGCTCTGTCTTTCCGAATATATCCCGCCTATCCAGATAAATGCGAACCTGATCGGGCGTTTAGACTGCCTCCTTTCGTTTGCCAAGGTGGCCGAGAGCAACCGCTATATACGGCCGGACGTGAACGATTCGCAGGTGATCGATATTAAGGCGGGCCGCCATCCGGTCATCGAGAAGCAGTTGCCGATCGGAGAGCCTTACATTGCGAACGACGTCTATTTGGATGACGAAAAGCAGCAGATTATTATTATTACCGGGCCGAACATGGCCGGTAAGTCCGCCCTGCTCCGCCAGACGGCGCTGATTACGCTGATGTCTCAGATCGGTTGCTTTGTCCCTGCCGAATGTGCCCATATCGGGATTGTGGATAAGATATTCACCCGTGTCGGCGCTTCGGATAACATATCGGTCGGCGAGTCTACCTTTATGGTGGAGATGAACGAGGCTTCGGATATCCTCAACAATATGTCTTCCCGCAGCCTTGTCCTTTTCGACGAGTTGGGGCGCGGGACCAGTACATACGACGGTATCTCCATTGCCTGGGCGATCGTAGAGTATATCCACGAGCATCCGAGCGCCCGTGCAAAAACTCTTTTTGCCACGCACTATCACGAACTGAACGAGATGGAGGCCTCTTTCAAGCGCATCAAGAACTACAATGTCTCGGTGAAGGAGGTTAACAACAAAGTGATCTTCCTGCGGAAGCTGATTCCCGGCGGAAGCGAACACAGTTCGGTATCCATGTGGCCAAGATGGCGGGTATGCCGAAGAGTATCGTGAAACGTTCCAATGAGATACTGAAACAACTCGAAACGGAAAATCGCCAGGAAGGCATTGCCACCGAAAAGCGCAAAGGCATCAAGAGCAAACCGGTCAAAGGAATTGCTTCGTCGGCCGACGGCTACCAGTTGAGCTTTTTCCAGCTCGACGATCCTGTCCTCAGTCAGGTGCGTGACGAGATCAAGAATCTGGACGTAAACAATCTGACTCCTTTGGAAGCATTGAATAAGTTGAGCGAGATACGGAGGATCATCACCGGGAAGTGATGACGCGTGTTTTGTTAGCGAATATATAATTTAATAAGATAATCAGATATGGAAAAACTTCACCCGGTACGGCGCTTGCTGTACACCGCTTTCTTATTGTTGTCTGTGTGCATCCTGAGTGCGCAGGTTCCTGTGGTCCCTTCACCGGAGGTTCTGGATAAGCCTTTCGGAGAAGCGGATAGAGCAGCCTTTTCTACTCCCGACAGAGTTTTCTATCCGGAGACATGGTTCCATTATATCGGTGGAAATGTCTCCTTAAAAGGTATCACCGCCGATCTGGAAGCGATTGCCGCAGCCGGTTTTTCCGGGATACAGCTGTTTCATGGGCAATTCGGTACTGTCTGGCCGGGAACGGATTCCCAGATTGCCTGCCTGAGTCCTTTGTGGGATCATGCGGTTAAGCATACAGCCGAGGAGTGCAAACGGTTGGGATTGCGGTTTACGATGCAGGGTTGTCCGGGATGGGCAATGGCAGGAGGTCCCTGGATTAAGCCGGAAAATGCCATGCGTCATTTGGTTTGGAGCCGGACGGACGTGACGGCAGGCGCTTTACATAAGCAACTCCCCGTACCACAACCGAGTGGGGAAGACTGGCGGGACTACCGGGATGTGGTTGTCCTGGCTTTCCCGACTCCGGATGGCGATACGGGCGAACCGTTACAGGCGGACGGGATCACCAGTAATGTGGAATGCAACTGGACGGATTATTTGCAGGGAAAGGCTGAGAAGCCGTTGAACCTGTCTCCCGCCGCCAATGGCCCTTACTGGCTGGAAATAGCCTATCCGGAGGAGACTGTTGTCCGGACAATCGAATTGTCTTCCGTCCGGCAAATGAACCATAGCTGGTGTTTCGAGCCGGGAGTCAGCCTGAAAATGGAAGCTGTCATGCCGGAAGGAGGGAGCGTCGAGGTCCTGAATACCGAAATGCCGCAAAGCAACTGGCAGGACGACCGGACGATTTCGCTCTCATGCAAGGAAGTAAAGGGAGCGAAGAAATACCGCATCAGCATCGTAAATAAACATGATATGGCGTTGCAATCCTTACGCCTGTTCTCAGCAGCCCGCAAGAATAACTGGGAGTCGGAAGCGGCGTGGACATTACGCACGATGGAACGGAAAGGAGATGCCATCCGCTATGCCGATGACGCTTACCTGCATACGGATCAAATCTATGACCTTACCGGCAAGATGAATGCCGACGGCCTCTTGGAATGGGAAGCGCCTGCCGGCAAGTGGACGATCCTGCGGGTGGGACATGTCAATACGGGAATGAAGAATGGCCCTGCACCGGCGGAAGGAACCGGCTGGGAATGCGACAAGTTCTCTTTGGATGGTTCCAACGCACAGTTTGACGGATACCTGGGAAGGCTCTCCAACGGTCCGTTGGCCGGCGGTCTGCTGAAAGGTGTCCTTTTCGATAGCTGGGAATGCAGGACGCAAACCTGGACCGCCCGTATGGAGGAGGAGTTTGAGAAGAGAACCCGTTACCCGCTGCGGAAATGGCTGCCGGCCCTTTTCGGATATGTGGTCGACAATCCGGAAACGACCACCCGCTTCCTGAACGACTGGAGGCAGGTAATCAACGGCCTGTTTGTGGATAATTTCTTTGGCAACATGGCCAACAGGGCGAAAGAGCAGGGTATGTCCATTTCGTATGAGACGGCGGGCGGAGATGTATTCCCGGCAGATATCCTCGAATATTATAAATATGCGGATGTCCCCATGTGTGAATTCTGGCAACCGATGACCGAAAACTATGTCGGTTCGCTGAACTTTAAGCCGATTAAACCCGCCACTTCCGCCGCCCGTATCTACGGCAAACCGCGTGTGGCAGCCGAGGCCTTTACCTCTTTCAGCCATACCTGGGACGAATCGTTCCCGATGTTGAAGGAAGTGGCGAACGTAAATAGCATAGAAGGGGTGACGCACCTGATCTTCCATACCTATACGCACAACCCGCAGGTCGCTTCCTGCCTCCCGGCACTTCGTTTTCGGGGGCCGGTATCGGTACGCCTTTCCTGCGTGGGCAGACCTGGTGGAAATACATGCCTGACTTTACTATTTATCTGGCAAGATGCGGTTATTTGCTGGAACGGGGAAAACCGGTTTCCGATGTCCTGTGGTATCTGGGAGATGAAATAGACCATAAACCGAACCAGGAGTTTCCTTTCCCGGCAGGTTTCAAATATGATTACTGCAATACGGATGTCCTGTTGAACCGCTTGTCTGTCCGGGACGGACGTATCGTTACGCCGGAGGGGATCAGCTACAGTGTTTTGTGGTTGCCCGAGACGACCCGTATGTTGCCTGAAACGGTGGAAAAACTGTATGCCCTGATCGATGCCGGAGCGACTGTCATCGGTGACGCTCCTGCCGGATTGGCTACCCTGATGGGTGGCAAAGAGGCTTCCGACCGGTTGAATAAAGCCGTCCGCCGGATCTGGACCGCTTCCGGCATCCATACAATCGGAAAAGGCCGGATCGTTTCGGGTATGCCGCTCGACAAGAGCCTGGCAACACTGAATCTTCAGCCGGATGTCAGACAGACCGACGCTTTGTGGTCACACCGCCGGGCAGGCGATACGGACTGGTATTACGTCTGTGCGCCGAAGGGGAAAGGCTTTAAAGGCACCTTGGATTTCCGTGTAAGCGGGAACGTCCAGTTATGGAATCCGGTAAATGGTGAAATGAATGATATCCCTGTCCGGTCGGTCGACGGCAGGACACAGATTCAGTTAGATTTGCCTCAGTCCGGCTCCTGTTTTCTCGTTTTCAATGCGCCCGGCAGTCCGGTACAGGAGCTTCGGGAACGGCAGCTTGTATCCACGTTGCCTTTAAATAGTCCTTGGGAACTCCGTTTTCCGGAGGGCTGGGGAGCACCGGCTTCCATCTCTCTTCCTGCATTGAAATCCTGGAAAGACCTGGACATTCCGGCCGAAGGAAAAGCCTTCTCTGGTACGGCCACCTATTCCACTCAGTTTGAAGTTAAAAAAATAGATAAGAACCGGACCTACCGGCTCGACCTGGGCGATGTACAGCGGATTGCCGAAGTCTATCTGAACGGACAAAAGGTAGGCGTTGCCTGGACTATGCCTTACGAGATGGATGTTACCTCTTATCTGAAGAAAGGGAAAAACACATTGGTTGTAAAAGTTACGAATACCTGGTTCAATCGCCTTGTCTACGATGTAAACCGTCCGGAAGCCGAACGAAAGACCTGGGTCTTGAAATGGCCGGAAAAAGATGCTCTCCTAAGAGACAGTGGCTTGTTAGGACCCGTCTCTCTGAAGATAGAACAGTAAGGGAATGTATCATTTTGTCATTTTTAATCCAAGATGGCTTCCATCTTCTTACAAATGATAATATTTTGTACGAGAAGGCTTCCATCTTGTTACAAAATGATTTTTTTGAGATCAGAAGGGCTCCATCTGGTTGCAAAATGAAATATTTACAGTTGGAAGGCTTCCATCTAAGTGCAAATATTTCATTTTGTCCTCGGATGTAGCCCTTCTGATCTCAAATATTTCATTTTGTAACCGGCGGAGCTTCTTCCTGTCTCTTTTTAGCAAATCCGTACGATCGGAATATCTAACAGGAAAGCAATTTTCGTCAGCTTGTCGGCTATGTGTCCGATGCCGATGGCACAATGGTGGGAGGGGCCTGCTTTGCTCCAGTTGTCCATAAAGGCGCGTGCCCCGCAACTGAAGCGGTAGCGGCTGTTGGTGTTTCCTATTTGCAGGGTAGGGCCGTCGACCGATTCTCCTTCGGCTGCGAGGAGGAAAACGCCCTCTTTCCCTTCGCATACGGAAAGGAAGGTGACGGGACCCTGTTTGACCCGCATCTGGATAGACAAACCTTTGCCCGGTTTGCCGTGATAGATGGGTAAGGGGACGAGGCTTACTTTCCCTTCCGCGATGGCAAAATGGGCGGGACCGTCGTGTCCCCACAAGACGACATCATCGTTGAAGTCCATCGCATACGGTTCGGAGAAAGAACCGCCGGCTCCTAAAAGGGACATTATTTTCATCGCCTGTACGTTCTTTACTTCGCATTCGCCGGCAACGGGGATGCCGCGCCCTGTGAGCAGCGTGTTTCCGGCAATGACCGACGTGACGATATGTTCGTAATCATTGCCCTGCCAGCCTTCGTAATAATAAGCCATCGAACCGAGACGGTGCGCTTCGACTAACTTGTCGAGGGCGACCGATGTCCGGGCGGCACGATCCAGTTCATACTCTTCGCAGTTGGGATCGACTTCGAACATCGTACGGAATTCCTGCCGTTTTGCTTTTAGCTCTTCTTCGGTCACCTGATCGCGATAAGCCTTCAGTTCGCACATCTCCAACAGCTCGATATGGGTGCCGAAGGTAGTCGATTGGAGAGTGGTGTCGGTGTAGACGTCCAGCATTCCGCCGTAATAGTGTCCGAGGATTCCCATCCGGTTGTTGCGCATTCCCCGTACGGTCCGGGCGGCATCGATCCAGTTCTCTATTTCTTTCCAGACTGCCGGTTCCCGGAGGTATCCCGTTATGATATCATATTTGAGGTCCGCCCGGTTGAACACGCAGGCGAACTCCGGAGTGGAGCAGGCCTGGCAATGCGCCAGCCATTCGCCGGTCATTTTCCCCCGGTCACCCAATCCGTTAATATAGTCGTAGTCTATCGCCGCTACGGGTTGGAGGTTCAAGAGGATAACCGGCGTTTTGATGCGTTGGGCTATGGGAAGGACCGTCGATGAAAGGGCATACGTGGAGATGAAGATAAAAAGGATTTCGATCTCCTCGCTTTTCAATTCCTCCGCCGCACGGATCGCCTTTTCGGGCGTGTCCACCATGCCGCCGTCGACAACGACAGCCTGCAGGTCCGATATCCGGTTGCCGATCTCTTGTTGGTAACTTGTTAACCGGGGAAGCAGCCCCTCGAACTGATCCCAATAGGTGCACAGTCCGACTCCGATTAAACCTACTTTTACTTTCTTTTCTGCTGTGTTCATCATGTCTTTATATCGTTATGTTTTCTTTGCATGAAAAGTATAAATCCCGGAACCGACCGTTATCACGATGTATTTGTTCCCTTCTTTCCGGTACTCGATACCGGGAATATCCTGCAGGCGGATGCCGCTTTCCGTTATCTGCGCGGTGTCGGCGGACGGGAGATAGACGGATGCCCGGCTGTTTGCAGGCACTTCCACCCGGATCGTAAACTCTTTTTCGTTGTCTTTCCAGTCCGAGACGATCCGTCCGTAGGGCGATTCGTAGGAAGCGTTTGCTTCGCGGACATCGCCGACCGGTTCGGGCTTGATGACAATATGCTTGAATCCGAACGAATCCTCCTGCTGGCGGATACCGCCCAGCCCGCTGAACAACCATTCCATCAGGTGGCCTAACATAAAATGATTGTTGGAGACAAACCCGTATGCCTGCCACGATTCGGTGAGGGCGGTCGCCCCGTGCGCCAGTTGCCAACCGTATCCCGGCGTGTCGTATTTGCAGTTCATGTCGTAGATCACATCAGATGCGCCGCCTGCTTCGAGGGCGCGCAGCACGTAACGGTAGCCTACGTCGCCTGCCGTCAGTGCATTGTCCCGGCTGCGTATATCGGCGATCAGGTTATCGAACACCTGCTGCCTGTTTTCCGGAGTGGTCAGTCCCATATAGAGGGCGACGGCGTTTGCCGCCTGGCTGTCGCGATCGTACTTGCGGGTGGACGGGTTCCAGAAAGTCCGGTTGAAGGCTTGTTTGATCCGGGTGGCCAGCTCGCTGTATTGGCGGGCGTCTTCCGGTTTGCCTAAAAGATTGGCCATCTTTTCCATCAGCGTGACGTCGTAATAGTAAATGGCGGTAGCCGTGACGCCGTTTGAAGTCAGCTGTGCCTCTCCCGGGCTTTTGGGGCCGATGTCGAACCAGTCTCCTAAGCCGTAGGCGATAATATGGTCGTCGGCTTTTGAAGACAGGTAGTCGATGTACCGCTGCATATCCGGATAATAGGTCTCGATCAGGCGCGTGTCGCCATACCATTGGTAGATATACCAGGGACTGATGATGAACGTGCTTCCCCATTCCGGCGTGTCCTTGAAACCGCCTTCAAACTCGACCAGTTCGGGAGCGATAGTCGGTATCATCCCATTGGTGGCCTGCGTGGAACGTATATCGTTGAATGTCTTTTCATACAGGCGTGCCAGGTTGTAGCGGTATTGTACGGAATATTGCATCAGATGCGCCTCTTCCAACCAGCCTAACTTCTCGCGGTGCGGACAGTCGGTCAACACGCTTGCCATATTGCTGCGGATCGCCCAGTCGATCAGTTCGTACGTCTGGTTGAACAAGGGTTTCGAGCAATGGAAACTACCGGCGTTTTCCGCCGAGTTGCAGGTATGGAGGCCCGTAATCTCTGTGATTTCAGGCAGTCCGTCCGGGTTGGGTTTTCCGGCTGGGACGGCCCCTTCCACCTGTACGTATCGGAAGCCGTAATAGGTGAACCGGGGTTGCCAGCTTTCCGCGCCGTTCCCTTTCGGGGTGTAGCCGAACCAGAACGGTGCGCCGCTCGCACTTTGGTTGACGGTGCTGTCCGGGTTCAACAGTTCGGCGGGATAGAGTTTTACCGGTTGCGCCGTCCGGGCGTTCAGGGAGAGATGCACGATGCCGGAGAAGTTCTGTCCCAGGTCATATACCCACTGTCCCTGCCGGTTTTTGAAAAGGCGGACGGTTGGGATCCGGTCGCGTACGGTCAGCGGTGCGGAGCGTTGGGAGAGAAGCCGCGTTTTCCAGCCCGTGTCTAAGGCTTTATCCCAGGAACGGTCGTCGAAACCGGGTTGCATCCAGCCGGGCTGTTCTTTGTTGGCATCGTAGTCTTCGCCGCCGTAAATGCTGTTGTAGGTGACGGGGCTTTCCGTCGCTTTCCAGTCCGTACCGGTTACGATGGTCTGCGTGCTGCCGTCCGCATAGTCTATTTGTATCTTCATAAGCAGGCGGGGCGCGCCGTAAGAGGCGAGTAGTTTGAAATAGCGTTCACGCGGGATGTTGAAAAAGCCGTTCCCGAGCATGACGCCGACTGCGTTCTGTCCCTGCTGCAACTGCCTGGTAATATCGAAGGAGACATATAGGGCGCATTTGTCGTACTTCGTCCATCCCGGATCGAGGAAATTGTTGCCGACCTTATCCCCGTTGAGGAACATATCGAAATGTCCGAGTCCGGAAACGTATGCGACCGCCCGCTTCACCTGTTTTTGAACTGCAAACTCTTTCCGGAACTGTGGCAGCCGGTACATGCCGGTCTTTTTCCCTTTCAGGGCGCGGTCCACGTTGGTCAGGCCGTGCAATCCGGTCGTGATTATTTCATCTTTCCTGTCTTTTTCCCATGCGATCCATTTAGCATTGTTCCAGTCTTTCTCCGAAAGAAGCCCCATGCCGAACCGGTGGATCAGGCTCCAGGGCGAGGGATTTCCTTCTTTATCCCAGCTTTTTACTTTCCAGTAATATACTTGTCCGGCTTTCAGTTCCTTTCCGTTGAAGGGGACAAGAACGGAGGATGAGGAGTTGTTTTTCCCGCTGTCCCAGATATTCCCGTCACCGGCTTGCAGCTTTTCCGGCGAGTCGGCTACGAGTATCTGCCAGGCCGATTGCTCGAAGTTACGTTCTTGCGCCTGTATCTGCCAGCTGAAGCGGGGCTGAGGCGTCTCGATTCCCAACGGCTCTTCCTCATGTTCGCACCGCAGGTTGTACACGGAATGAGTACCCGCCGCCTGTAAAAGGACGGGAAATAGGATGAACAGGATACAAATGCTAAATGGTTTCGTTTTCATGGTACTGACTTTGTTAATGTATTAATTCGAAATCTTCCTTCAACCCGTAGTCCATCATCTGATATTCGTTTCCGGGTATCGGTTTGTTTACGTTTTTCCAGTGCCAGGGCGAAGCTAAGCCGGGAGCCGGATTCTTGTAATGCGGGCCTAACAGGTTCTTCAGGCTGCCGATCACATGCACGTCGATGTTATTGTCTCCCTCTTTCAGATAGGGCGTAACATCCAACTGCCAGGGGTCGAAAGCAATGATACCGGCCTTTTGTCCGTTGACATATACTTCGGCAACCGTGCCGCTCCACTTGTTCAGCTTGACGGCATACCGCCCTGTGAGGTTGTTTACGGTATAGTTCTTGCTATAACTCATATCCCAGGAGTAGAAGGGCTGTTGCTGTTCCTTCCAGCTGCCTAATGTGAAAGACGTTTGCGGGGTACTGATGCTCCATCCCTCTTTTTCGGGTACTACCGAGAAGTTTCCGGTGATGTAGACAGGTTCTATCTCCGCAAAGATGCTCATCGGGCTGATGCTGAGCTCGACCGTATTGTTGCCTTTCTTCACTAACTCGCCGATCGGGTAGACACCGAAAGAGCGGTCCAGCCACCATTCGCCCGGAATGGCTTTGACGGTGCTGCCGTTTACTTTGACGGTGAACAGTTCGGGACGTTCGGCCACGAGCTTCATTCCGGAATAGTCGAATGCATCGTTTACCGTGAAATGATAGGAAGCTGTAAAACCGCCATCCTTGAAGTTGTCGCGGTCCAGAATGTTCCGTTTGTATTGGACGGAGGTGTTCCAGGGATTGCCGTTCGCGAATCCATGCGCCTTGAAAGCGATGTCGGCAGCCTGCGAGAAGTGCACTTTCTTATGCGTTTGCCCTTTTACCGTCACGTCGCAGAAGTCGATTGTCAGCGCATTGTCTTTCAGGCGGCTGACTACGGTCTGGCCGGTTGCCGTAAGCGGACTGTTCCCTGCTTTCTGAGGACGTGCCGGATAGTTCCCTGCACGCTTGGACGGACAGTAGAGCAGAAGGCTTCCCGCCGGTTCAATCGTAAAGGATACGTTTTGCTTGTCTCCCTCTTTTGAAGACGGATATGTATAGATTTCACCGCTTAAAGCATCCATTTCCAGGACGGCTTTGCCCGGTATCGAGAGCATTCCGTTGACGGCTTCGTCCATCGATGAATTGACAAGGAAAAGCAATTCCCCGTCTGCAAACAGGCGGCGCTGGTGGTACAGGTTACCGCCATTGAAGCTGATCCGGAACGGATCGGAAGAGAAATACTTGCCGATCACATCCCGGGACAATCCGGGTAGTGTGGTAACAGCTGGCTTGGAAAGCAGTTCCGACAGTCCGTTGTCGACCGCTCCGTCTATCCGGGTGGGAGAGGAGAAGGCAACGATTTTACCTCCCTGTTCGACGAACCGGCAGAGGAGGTCAAAGGTCGGTTTGTTCACTGTTTCCATCATTGGGGGCAGGACGAGTGTCGAATAGGATGCCTTACCCACGATGAAACGGCCGTTTTCGACCTTTCCCTGGTCTTTGATGATGTTTTCGGAACCGAGGTCATATTCCACCTGATTCTTTTCCAAAGTCGTTACAAACGCCTGGAATGCGGTTCCTATTTCCATCAGTTTCGGGGAACTTCCGGCATGGATGTAGTAGCTCCACAGCGTCGAGTTGGGTTCCAGTACCAGGATATCGTTCTTCTGGATGCCTTTGCTCATGACTAACGAGAGGCGTCCGTAGTAGTCGTTCAGTTCGCGATAGTTCGACCACCAGGGGGAATGATAGGTGAAGACGGGCGGATAGTCATACTTGCGCGCCCCTGTCAGTGTCATGTGCGCCAGGTGCTGGTTCATGAAGTTTACGCCTAACACATATTCCCAGTCGCCCAGCCGTTTGAAGTCTTTGAACGTTTCGTCCCATCCGCCGCCGCCGTAGGTTTCGCTGAGCGTGCGTGAGCGTCCCGTCTGGTTGGCTGCACTGCGTAATTCCTTTACGGCCCGGATATTTCCGAACTGCGCTTGCGGACTGGTTTCGTTGAACTGGTTGAAAAGCATGTCGATTGCCGGGACCTGATGCCAGGCGTACATCGCCATGTTGTCGGGGCCGTCGTTCATCTGTGGCCAGCCGTGTTCCCAGTAATGGCCTGTCCATTTCAGGTTATTGGCCTCGCAATAGTTGTGCCAGGGCTTGGACCAGCGGTCGACGAACATCTGCAACAGCGTTTCCATATAGTTGTGGCGCACCTGTTTCCAGTTGCCTGTCTCTTCGTTGAGGAGCGGAAGGAGCGGGAGAAGGTCGTATCCCCATTGCTTTTGGAATACCTCGAACAAGTCGGGAGTCCAGCGCAGGCCGCCCGGACTGCTGATGTTAGGCTCATCGGAGAAGACGCCGAAAACGGATTTCCCGAATTCCTCTTTGATCGTTTTCTCGTATCCTTTCATCGTGACATCAATGAATTTCTCGGTGACGCCGGGCACAAGCAGGTCAACGTAGGAGTAACCGCCATACCAGTCCGATTTTCCCAGATAGGTCTTTTTGTAGAGATAATATTCCCCTTTTGCTTTTTTGTATGTACCCAACGTCTGTGTGATGTCGGTCCATTTGTCCCCTTCCTTTTTCAGGATGATGAAATACTCGTCCGTTTTGTCCGGCAGTAAGTCCGCTTTCGTCATGACAAGTCCCTGCCCCTGGTTGTATGATTCGGGCATTTCTTCCGGCACATGTCCGCCGGCAAAGCCGCTCGGGTAGGAGTTCTCGTCGTATATCCAGATGTCCAATCCCATCTCTTTCCCTTTGTCTACGGCATGGCGGAAAAGGGAATACCATTCGTCGGACATATATTCGGTGATCAGTCCCGGGCGGGGATGGATGAAGGCCCCTCCGCAACCGGCCTCTTTAAATTCCTTCAGCATACGGTCTATCTCGGCTTCCGTGACTTTCCCGTTCCACACCATAAAGGGGGCTGTGCGGTACTCGGACGATGGATTGGCGAACTGAGTTTCCAATGTCGCGAAGTTGTCTGTCGTTTCAACCTTGTTGTCCTTGCAACCGGTCGCACCGAGAGACAGCAGCCCTCCCGCTACGGCAAACATAAAGTTTCTGATAATGTGTTGTGTATTCATGGTGATAATAGTAAAAAAAGACCTTCACTACAAAAGTAAAGGTCTTTTTGTTAATGTGAGTATTAATAACCAGGATTTGGAGTTAAAAGACTATTAATTTGTAATTCCCGATAAGGTATCGGATACAAAAGATATTCTTGTTTGATCTGATACGTTCTGTCCGGCAGGTCTTTATCGACCGTCTTGATGTATTTCCCGTATTCGGTCATTACATCGATTGCTTTGCCGGTACGCACGAGGTCATACCAACGGTGGTTCTCGAATGCAAGCTCGTGTTTGCGTTCGTTTGCTACCACATCGGCTGTCACGACGCTTACAGCGGGCAAGCCAGCCCGGGCACGCACCTGGTTGACATACTGGGCAGCTTCTCCGGCTCGGTTCTGCTCAACCAGACATTCAGCCATTAATAGCAGTGCATCTGCATAACGGAAAACAGGCCAGTTATCATCTGTATTTTCCGTCTTGGTATGCTGGTGGCGGTATTTGTTGACGAAAGGAATCGCTGTCTCATAGTTTGCAATGGCAGGATCGCCGACCTTATACACACCTTCCACTATCAGAAGCCCGTTATCGTCTTTACCTACGGCAACAGCGATGGAAGGATCTACGCGCAAGTCGCCTTCTTCATAGGAAGCGATCATGGCCGGTGTCGGGACATTCCAGCCGCCGGTCAACATCGTGTTGGAGATGGGAACGCCCGTAATCATTTCGCCTTCCTGGGTTTTCGGCATAAAGTAGTATAACCAATCGCTCTGTTGGCCCTGGTCACCCATCTGGTACTGGATATCGAAGATCGATTCTTTCCCGTTCTTTTTAGACGGGTCGAATACATCTGCATAGTTGGGCAACAACTCGTATCCGTCGTTCATGACTTCCTTTAGCTGGGCCTCCGCTCCGGCATAATCGCGGTTCGGCATGGTCATCAGTGCATAGGCTTTCAGCATTCTGGCTGCCCCTTGTGTGGCTGCCCCGTTTTGCGGGAACGATACCGGGGCGAGTTTGCTGATCGCTTCATCGGCATCCGCTATGATCTGTGCATATACTTCTTCAACAGTGGAACGTCCTAAAAATGCATTATCGGAACTGGTTACTTCGGTCAGGTATAAGGGCACGCCGCCGAAACATTGTACTAACTGGAAGTAGAATAATGCACGCATGAATTTTGCCTGTCCGATCGTCTTGCTTGTAAATGATTCGCTCAGGCCTGCATTTTCCAGACGTCCGATAAGTGTGTTGCAACGCGCGATGCCGCTGTAGCAACCGTTCCACATTTCACCGACCCATTGATTCTGGTTGTCGACGATGAAGTCCGCAATGTTTTCACGGTACAGGATGTGGATACCACGGTCCGTATTGTAGCGGGTGTAATGTGTATTGTCCGAACGCATTTCCCCCATCAGGTAACCTTGACGGGCACTAAGTGTACGCAGCCCGTTATAGGCTCCGTTCAGTGCTTGTGTAAACTGATCTTCCGTTTTGAAGAATGTTCCTTCATTGGAGTTGTTTTGTGGTGACAGGTCCAGAAAGTCACTGCTGCATGAAGCCAATGAAAGCATTGCCGTGCACACACATATTGATAATATCTTTTTCATACTTTGTTTCTTTTAGAAATTAAACATCAATTAGAATGTTATATTACAGCCGATACTGAATGTCCGTGGAATCGGATATGTAGTACGGTCTACACCCAAACCATTCCAACTCAAACTGTTGTTGTTGCTGATTTCCGGGTTCATGCCTGGATACTTCGTGAAGGTAGCCAGTTGCTGGGCCGTGAAATAGAAACGGAGTTTCGAGATGTATTGGTTCTGGGGCAGAGGAACCGTGTATCCTAATGTGATATTCTTGATTGTCAGATAGGTCGCATCGTACACCCAACCGCTGTGGTTGAAGCGATACAGCTCGGTTGTTCCTGACTTTGTTTTCGGGATCAAGCCGTTACCCGGGTTTTCAGGTGAACGCCATCTGTCTTTTACCTCTTTCAATACATTGAATACACCATCCAGGTTTAATGTGTTTTCGCGTGTGGCATCGATGATGTCACCACCGATTTGTCCGGTCAGCAAAATACTTAAATCAAAGTTTTTCCATGCGAACTCGTTCGACAGACCGAATAGCATATCCGGATTCGGATCGCCGATGATCGTACGGTCGTATGTGTCGATAACACCGTCGGGAGCGCCATTCGGACCGCTGATATCTTTCATTCTGACCGTACCGACTTCCGAAGAGGCATGTTTCGGTTGCGATTGATACTCCGCTTCCGTCATATATACGCCGTCGAAGATGTAACCCATGAAGACACCGATCGGTTCGCCTACTTGCAGGCGGTTCCAGTCTTGTTGGTCGCCATAGCCACCCAGAGGAGTGTCATTGGTTCCCAAACGGGTGATTTCGTTTCTGTTGAATGATAAGTTCAGGTTGGTAGTCCATTTGAAATCTCCGACAAGGTTACGGGATTGAACGGTAATTTCATGTCCCCAGCTTTTATAGTCCCCGATGTTTGAGTAGATATTACCGAAACCGGCCGAGTAGGGGATATCGATCTGGTAAAGCAGGCCATCCACTTTCTTTCTGTAGAAGTCGTACATAAAATAGATACGGTCATTCAGGAACCCCATATCGATACCTAAGTCTAATTGCTTGGTTTCTTCCCATGTCAACATATTGTTACCGATGTTGCTCATTGCCTTACCGGGGGCCAACGTCCCTCCCAATACATAGTCGGCTTTACCGATATTGGCTAAGTGACGGTAGTCGCTACCTAAGTTATAGTTACCTGTCAAACCGTAGCTGGCTCTTATCTTCAGGTAATTCATAACCGGCGTCACCGGTTCCATGAAAGCTTCGTCAGAAGCGATCCATCCGGCAGAAACGGAAGGGAAGTTCGCATATTTATTGCCTGCCCCGAAACGTGAACAACCGTCACGACGGAAAGTCGCTTGCAATAAATAACGGTCTTTGAAGCTATAGTTCACACGTCCGATCATAGAGGCTAATGCCCATTCGGTCACCCCGCTGCCTCCATTCTTTGTCGCAGCGGCATCGATCCACTGGATCTCGTCATCAGGGAAGTCTGTTCCGCTCAGGTTGCCCCATTCCCTTCTGTATTTCTGGGCTGTGTAACCGACTAAGACGCCTACCGTATGTTCCCCGAACGTTTTGTCGTACATCAACATGTTTTCTATCGTCCAGTTGTAATAGAACTCCGAATTATAGTTACCGTCCGCTTTTACAGGGGGAGGAGTACCCATACCGCCACCGGCCGTGGAAGGTGTAAAGGTACGCTGGTTACGGGCTCCCAAATCGATACCTGCCTGGATTTTATATTTGATACCATTCCAGATATCTGCTTCCAGGAATGCATTGCTTAACAGAGTAAATACCTTATAGTCGTTTGTCTTTTCTTCCAGTGCGCGAATCCAGTTCGGCCATTTGAACGGCAGGGGAGACGGCGATACTAACGCTGTTGTCAGATTGCCGTTTTCGTCATACGGGCTGATACAGGGGTCTGTGATAAATGCACCGCTGATGATCTGGCGGTCGCCATCCGTATTCTGGTTGTTGAATAACTGCAATACCGGAGCAATATTCAATCCGATCTTCACCCGGTCGTTCACCTGGAAATCGTTATTGGCACGGAGGGAGAAACGCTCGAAGCCGGAATTCCGGATTACACCTTGCTGGTTAAAGTATCCGAGTGTGATGGAACTGTTCAGCTTGTCTTTGCTGGCATTGATGTTCAAACTGTAATTTTGTGTCGGAGCATCTTCCGTAAGCAGTTCGTACCAGTCGGTACCTTTTCCATATTTGCTGAGGTCATTATAGGCTGCCGGGATTTCCCTGCCCGCATCTTCCAGGTATTCTTTTTGGAAAGTTGCAAATTCACGGGCATCCATAACGTCCATTCTCTTTGTCCCTTTCAGGGTTTGGATACCGTAGTTGGCACTGAATGTGACTTCCGTGCGTCCTTGTTTCCCTCTTTTGGTCGTAATCAAAATAACGCCGTTTGCCGCACGTGAACCATACAGGGAGGTTGCTGCTGCATCTTTCAATACGGAGAATGTCTCGATTTCATCCGGGCTTATATTATTGATGCCGGTGGAAATAGGCATACCGTCCACGACGAATAAAGGTTCGCTACCGCCATTGATAGAAGCGGCACCACGGATACGGAACGCCATACCTTGTCCGGGTTGTCCGGTGGACTGGTTGATTTGCAGACCGGCTACCTGTCCTTGCAGTTTTTGGGCAAACTGGCCGACAGGAAGGTCGCTCAGATTATCTGCATCGATTTTGGATACGGACCCTGTCAAGTCTCTCTTTTTCTGGGTACCGTAGCTGACGACAACGAGTTCATCCAACTCATTTACGGTTTCTTTCAGAACGACATTTAATGTTTTCTGATTTGAAATGGTTACATTTTTTGTTTCGTATCCGATAAAACTGATTGTAAGAATTTGATTCGGATTAACATCTATGGAAAAATTACCGTCCATATCTGTAATAGTACCGATAGTAGTACCTTTTACTGCAATGTTCGCACCTGGTATAGGTTCTCCCTTTGCATCGACTACCCGTCCGGTTATTTTACCGGTTGCCTGTTCTATACTATTGATGGGATATGTCTCTGCATGAGCTTTTGAAATAACATATCCTGGGCTTAAAAATACTGATAATAACACAGCCTTAGGTATTAGGCTGCTACATATCGATTTAATCATAATACCAAAATTTAATTTAACAATATAAATACTCTAAATCTCTTTACTAAAACTTTTTAAGTATGTTCTTTACATCTCTTCATAGGCAAATGATTTAAAAATGACAACTGAATTAGTTCTGGTAGAACTCTGAACTAATGGGATATAAATAGTTATGAAAAGGAAGGCTTTCCTATGAATTTTAGTTTATTCATTAGACCTTTTTATCGTTTCTACGGTAGAAAAAGGAAAATAGGTTTTTTGCAAGAATATCACTTTGGTTAATTTTAATATCATTTTTGAAAACAATTGGTAGTTTTATATCTCTAATTTTGCCACGGTAGCAAACAGAAGGTAAAAAAAGCCAGAGTCCTACCAGGACTAAGGTCTTCTTTCCGTTAAAAAAACTTCCCATCCACCCTGGTATAATAATTCATATTTTAGCGGATTCTGAATCTTCCGCAAATCGGGAGAAATACAATAACCCCCCTTTTGGGCTGTTTTTCTATTTCATCCGAAAAGTTGATCGATTTTGGATTGACTCTTTTCACGGTTTTAACTTGTCCGGCTGACACCGGACAAAATGAGGTGCCAAGACAATTCCCAAAAGCGTGCAGTTTGATTGTAGAAAGGCGAAAATACTGGCAAAGTGATAAACCTTAACTCCCGGAGAATCGCCTGTAGCAAAATAAAACGGACGGCGTTCCAAATATCCCAAGGAAATTTTCATGGTTTTTTGTCGTGAGGACGGTCGTTTTTCAAAAGAAGACGGTCATAATCGCCATTGCGACCGTCCTAATGGTCCGTGCACTCGGCACCTCGCAAAGATTAGCACGGTCGCAATGGCAAAGAGGACGGTCGTGATGGCGGAAAACTCCCGGAAAAGGGGAAAAAGTGCATTTTTGAGCTCAAAAAAACGGATTAACATTTGTTTTGTTTCGGATGCCTTCTGGACCTGAAAAATACGTTTTATACAATAAGTCCCCCTGCCGCAGGCTCTCTTTTGGGGGATGTGTCAAAAGTAAGTTCTAACGCTTTAGCGTGTCATTGCGGGCTTGCCCCGCAACCTTATACTAAACTGATTACAGTGATTAGGATGAGATGGCGGGTCAGGCCCGCCAGGACACAGACGCTATAAATAGGACTTTTGACACATCCTTCTGAAGTCCACAGAGGAAAAGGCTTTGCCTCTAAGCTCTAAAACCGTTCGTTAAAACGAAACGGCAAAAGAGAGCCTGCGGCGGAGGGCTTATTGTATAAAACGTATTTTTCAGGGTAAAAAAACATCCGAAACAAAACAAATGTCAACCTACTTTTCAGCTGTCAAAAAGGAGCTTTTTCCTATGATCCGGAACCTTATCGCCATGAAGAAGGACTTTATCGCTCTGATCCGGAACTTTGTTGCTCTGAAGTCGGACTTCATATAGCACAAAGTCAACCTTCAGAGTGATGAAGCGTTACTTCACGGCAATTTTCTGCGCACCTCACGGCAACAAGCCCCCAAAATTTCCTTGGGATATTTGGAACGCAGCCCGTCTTCGTTCGCGAATATTCGATTCTCCGGGAGTTAAGGTTTATCACTTTGCCAGTGTTTCCGGTTTTCGGTAATCAAATTGCACACTTTTCGGAATGGGCTCGGCACCTCATTTCATCTGTTGTCATCCGAGTCAGTTAAAACCGTGAAAAGAGTCAATCCAAAATGGATCAAGATTTCGGACGAAATAGAAAAACAACCGAAACAGGGGGTTATTGTAAATTCATCATTTATGGTTTAAAACTTCTTAGATTTGAAGCAAATTAGGCATTCTATGCCCATGGAAACACTAATAAAAATAAATCCATTTTTATTCACTCTATATGCAATATTTGTCTACCTTTACATGAGTGCGACACGCTTTATAAGAAGTGGTTATACGTCTTAAACAACATCGAGATCATGGAACGATTACCTCAAGAACTGAACAATCAGATCTTCCGCAAACTGAAAAGCATTGTGGAGGTAGAGCGCATGACTCCCGACCAGCGTCTGGAATATGAATTAAGCCTCTCCGTCGAGCGTGACCTTTCTGCTGCCCTTGATACAAGTTTTGAAGATGGGATGGAGAAAGGAATAGAGAAAGGCAAAGCGGAAGGTAAAGCAGAAGGCAAAATCGAAGAACAACGTCTTATTGCTGCCAATTTTAAAAAACAGGGGATCAATATTGAAACAATTGCGCAATGTACCGGTTTGTCGGTAGAGGAAATTAACGGATTGTGATTTATCAATGCTAACTAATTGAATCAGCCGGGTTGTTGCTTGTTCGATAACCCGGCCGATTTGTTTCACTTCTTGCCAAATTTTCCACAATAAATCATCATTTAGCGGCATCAGCCTATGAAAACAGAAAGGGAAACCTCACGGCCTCCCTTTCCCATTCACTTTAACTAAAAAGCTTAATCTACGAAAAATCGAAGATTACTTAATATAAATGCGCGTCTTTATCGGACGTTTACTTTCTGTGTCAACACATGGCCGCCACTGCTCAGGCGAACGATGTAGATTCCTTTCGGAACGGAGATCGTTTCTGCCTGGCTGATCGTGCGATGTGCAACGACTGTACCTGCCATGTTGACAATAATCATTTCAACCGGTGTGGCTGGCTGGATCTGAATACCGCCTTCGCGACCGAAGATTGCCGATTCGGCAAGAGCTTCTTCAACACCTGTTGCGAAGTCAACCGTTACCTGGCAAAGAGCGGTCAGACCGCCATTGATGGCTGTGGCAATAATGGTTGCCTGGCCTACTTTGACAGCAGTTACTTTACCGTTGGCGTCGACTGTAGCGATACTTGGATCTGTGCTTGTCCATTTTACGCCGCCGGCAGCTGCCGGTTCTACGGTAGCAACCAATGTATAAGATTGCAAACGTGCCAATGTCAAGGTTGTCTTATCTAACTTGATACCGGTTGCATCCGGAGTCGTGTCGCCTGTACCGCCGCCTGTGCTTCCACCGCCTGTTGTCGGGGTGTAAACGGATTCATAGGCGCCGAGGTGAACAGTTTTATTCGTGCCGTCGTCGGTTAGACGTGCATCACCTAAAATATCCATGGCATCTTCAGTGATACCGGTAATGTCACCCTGTGCTTTGGCAACAGGAGAATCTTTGTGCAATTGATACTTATAGTTTGTATTGTCGAACTTGATGTAATCGAAAGTGGCAAGTTTCAGACTGTTCGTTTCAACAGTAGCTGCGGTTTTCAGTGCGTTGTGAGAAATCACAACATTGCTTGATGCACTATTTTCTATTGCTTCATCGGCAACCGTCCAGAGGATATTATTCTTGATATTTACATTTGTCTGAGTAGCTGCAATTGTGATTACAGGCTCTGTATTGTCTGCATCGGTTGCATTTACAAACGTATTGTTGATAATGGAAACAGTAGAACTTTCTGCAATATCTATCAACTTCATATTGCCATTGTTGTAGAACAGACAGTTAGAAACCGTAACTTTTTTACCGGAAATGATTGCACCTTCGCCTACGATACCAACAAACTTACAACGGTCGATCGTTGCGGTAGCTTCGCCTGCTGCAATTACTTCGGAAAGGGCTCCTGCGGTCGATGCTTTTGTCAATACATTAACAAAGTTACAGCTGCTTAAAGTAAAGGTTGCGCCACTGGTTGCTGTGATTGCTTTGCCGACAAATTCAGCATTTTCGATAACAACTGTACCACCATCCTTTATATCGAGAGCGGCAGTTTCTGCGTCTGCCTTGAATCCGCTATTTGTCAGATTCAACTCGCCTGATACTTCAACGGTTGCGCCCTCTACATGGGCACCTTCCAGATTAACGGTCGAGCTTTCTACAACTTTGATAGCAGTCGGAGTTGTTGTCGCATTTTCTACTGCTACAATCTGGATGTTTTCCAATGTCAGTTCGACATTTGCTGCTGTGGTAAAGGCTGTCTTACCTTCTGCGACTGTAATAACAACTGGTTCTGTTGCTCCTTCCGGTGCTTTGATAACAGCATCGCTGCTAACTATCAACTCTTTATCTCCCAGATCGATATCGCCACTCAATACGATTTCAGCCTGGTTACCTTCCAATGCTGCTTCAAGATCATCAGCTGTCGGTTCGAGCGCTCTCTTTGAATATTCGTAAGCGCCTATATCGATAATAGCAGCTTCGCTTGTGCTGATTCCTGTTTGTTTTCTGGCTACGTTCGCCAGGTCTTTCTCTGGATAACCTTCGATATAGGCTTCGTTTGAACCGCCGTCGATACACGGATTGTTTACGTTACCAACCTGGGCTGCCAGTTCGTAAGAACCTTCTTCAAACGGGTTGCCTGATAACTCTACATTGTGAGTTTCTGTTGCATCTGTTTCCAGAGAAGCGCTTGCGCTGTAAGTAATTGTTCCCCCTTTTACAGTAGAATTGGTTACTGTTTCCATCACACTGTTTATAATGGTGCATTGGCTGTTATCGAAAGCAGAAACATTCGCTTCGGCTCCCTCTAAAGTTGCTTTATTGCCCCAAACTGTACAGTTTATCATTTTTGCTCCGGCAACAGAAAACTCAACAGCACCCTGTGTCGTATCGTCTTTGCCTTCAGCCGTTGCAACACCTTTTGTACCGGTAGCCGTATTGCCATAAACTAATGTATTGACCATTGTCGCTTTACCGTTCAGGCCAACACCGGCAATGTTGTAAGCCGTATTACCATAAACCCTACAATTCAAGATTTGCATATTGCTTGCATCATTATCAATGTTTTCTATATTCGTACGGGTATTGATACCGCCGGAATGAGCTCTTGCATTATCTCCTGTTACCGTATTATTATAAACTTCACTGTTCTGGATTGTACCGATAAAGTGCATGACAACACCGCCACCGCTGGCAGCCTTGTTATTATGGATTAGACATCCGTCGATCACACCGCCCATGTAACACATCACGCCACCGGCCTTGCCAGTAGTTACGTTTGTACTGATTTCGCAATTCTTCAATGTTACATTCTTTGTAATAATTGCACCGGCAGCGTCGTCGGCTTTACCGTTTGTGATCATCAGGTTGCTCCAAGTGGTAGCGTTTGTCAAGCCTGATTCTGTAAATGCAGCACCATCATATTTGGCATCTGCCTTATAAGAAACCACACGTCCTTCGGCGGCGCCGTTCAGGATAGAAGCCGGTTTTCCGCTACTATCCACTGCTCCGGTTACGTTAACACCGTCTTTCATAACGAAGTTGCCGATATATTCTCCGGCAGCCAGTTTCACGTCTGCTGTTGCAGCGTTGATCGCCCCTTGCAGGAACTTGGCAGGCAGTGCGTTTTCGGCAGAACTACCGTCTTTCTTGCCTGCACCTTCTACGGATACATAATAGGTGTCAGCCGTTTTACCCAACATCAGCGTAAACGGACGTTCTGTTCCGGTAATATAAGTAACTAATTTGTCGGTCGTGGAAGCACTTCCAGCTGTCGTGGCATTGGTGTACAGATAAGCATCTGCCAATTCCATGATGGCGTCTGAAGGGAGGGTAAGTTCTGTATTCTTATTTACTAAAGCCATAACAGCCTCCAATGTCGTATTCTTGGATACGATTGTGCCTTTAGTACCTTTTGCCATTGGCAATGCATCTACAACACCCTCGGCAGATTCGATCTGTGCGTAGACATACTTATCGCCGGTCCAGTGCAGATAGCTGTAGAAACAATCAGTGTACGTGTTTGCTTCGGCAATTGCTTTTTCTGCGGCAGCATCATAAGCCACAGTCGCATCTGTTGTCTTTGTTGTCCCGTCCGGCAATGTCAATTGTTTGTTGTCGCGCAGGATTATGGCTGTTGATGTAGATTTATCTGTTGCCGTAAAATTGTAATTGGTAAATGTGTTATACTTTATATTATAGGTGACAGATGATGTTTGCGGATACAGCATCAAGCCGTTTGCAACATAAGTGTTGGCCGATACGCCACCGGTAAAGTCGCAGTTGTCAATCGTGATCTTGTCGGCAATGGCTACAATGGCACTCTTTTCCCATACCTTGAAGCCGTAGCTGTTCTGGTTCAGTTTCAGGTTTGCCAGCGTAACATCTTCGGCTTTGACCAACAGGTTGCAGTTGTTGAACACGGCCTTGTTGTCGGCATCCAGCCCTTGCACCTTAATACCTGTCGGGATAGTCCAATAATGTGTGTTGGCTTCTTCATCTTTTACGGACAAATCAAATTCGCCGGCCACATAGATCGGAGCGCCGGCCACCGAGTAATTTACAGCTGTATGCAGCGATGCCGGATTATTGCTTACGCAACTGAATTGGCGCAAAGGGGCTTTTCCGGCTGCGTTTGTCGCACCACTGTAATTCCAGTTGCTGCGTCCATAATCCAGATAGCAGTTCATGAAAGTGTTATTCTTCCAAAGGTCGATCTCGTTTGGAATGACAACCGTAGTTGAGCTTTTGTCTGAGAAGCCATTTCCAAAGCGGCTTAACGATGATTCCTCCGTAACCAATAGAGCCGTAGAACTCCATCCCTCGGTTCTATCATTAAACATATGGAAAACGTTGTTGGCAATATTATAGTTTACCTCTCCATCGCCGTACGGCCAGATATTCACACCGTTTCCAACTTTCGTCCCGCTGGTGTTAGCTTCCATGACAAATTCGTTTTCCCGAATAGTTGCCGATTTAGCAACAACATCGATTGCGTTTTTAGTCAAAACACTCTCATCTCCACCTTTAATATGGATTTCCAGGCCATTGATCGCACAGTCGTTTGCCAATAAATGGAATGAACCATACACAACCGGACGTTTCGTTGTGCCCTCTTTGGGTTGGATCGTTGTTCCGGCTTTTGTTAATGATCCCATCGATACAATCGCATCTGCGCTTCCGTACGTTCCTTCGGCAACCAGGATGGTAACAGCACTTGCATTCGCAGCTGCATTTGCTGCCTCGATAGCCGCCGACAGAGTTGCATACGGTAAGGCTTCCGTTCCGTCTGCCGAATCTCCGGCTTCACTTCCGGCATCTACATAAATGGTTAAAGGTTCCGGTATGGCTTCTGCCATGATCCACCCGATACCCGCCAGCACCATAAAGGCAGCCAGCATACATGTTCTTTTGAGTAAATTTACCCTTCTCATGTTTGTTTTGTTTTTGATATCCATCAATTCCCGGACTGGATGGTTTTTGCATAATAAAAGAGGCGTGGGAACTGTTGATATATCTATCATTGAGGCTCTCGACTGCCCGGTTGTATGATATAAACAACAGCCCACGCCCTTTTTGCTTGTATATGCGTGCATGCTGGCGCATGCCTATATAACAAGGAAAGGAACGCGAGCGTTTTGTTGTCTATTACCCATACAACCTGAAATTGTCGAGATTTCAATGATAGGATAATATCTTAAAAACGCTTCTCGTTTATCTAATAAAACGCATTGACCCGCAACGCCATGCAGGTGTACATGGAGGCAAAAGTAGGCCTTAGTTTTCAATAAACAAAGAAAAAGAAGAAAAATAATGTGCCAATGGTTGAAGGGATACGTTTATTAGTAGCTGATACTTATATTCTTTTCATTCTCTTTTGAAAAACTGTTTGCAACGTTCTGTATGTCTTGCAGTGTAAATTTTCCCGTCAGGCGGATGATGACGTATTCGGATTCCGTATCGGCCAGCATGATCATTTCGTTTATCTGGTCGCCTTTCTGCTCGATGTAGAAGGTCGCTTTGGTGTTGTTGTCTTTGACACGCATCAGTTCTTCGTGCGATTTGCCGATGAGGCCGCTGAATTCCTTCCGCATCTGATCCCGTATTTCCCGTTTCTCGGAAGTGAGTATCTGGAGGTTGTTTATTTTTCCTTTCAGGTTCATCAGGTCGAGGCCGCCGCTCTCTATGTTAGGCATCATTTCAAACATTTTCTTGGAGATGAAGACGGATGTCACGTTGTCCATGTCGGCATATTTCTCGAACAGTTTATCCTGGGCAAAGCACAGGCTTGTGCAGCAAAGGAACAGAATCAGGAATATATTTTTGTATTTCATAAGATTAATCGTTTAAATGTTTGTTTAATATGTTGTTTACTTTATCGATTTCCTGTCCTGCGTTGTTCACCTGGCTAAGGCCTTTGTTGAGGTTCTGCGACATCAGGAGCAAGGCTTTTTCGGCGACGACGGCGGCATCCTCGGATTGGTGTAGGTGTCGGCGAGGCGGTCCGGAGTGTGAGACGGCGCGTCATACTGGAAGATGCCGATACATAGCAAGGCTACGGCAGCGACTCCGCTTAACCAGTATAAAGAACGTCTCCGGGTCAATGAACGAGTTTTCTTTTCCTCTGCGACAGCCCAGGCGTCGATCTGCTGTTCCAGCCGCTGGGAAAGTCCTTCCGGTAAAGCCTGCTCCTCCTGGAGGGCTTTATTGATCAGTTCGTCTATATTTTTATCGTTCATATTCATGTGCATAATATTTATCAAATTGTTCCCGGATTATTTTCCGTGCCCGGGAGAGTAGCACCCGTATGTTGACGGCGTTCAGGCCGGTGATCTGTTCTATTTCGTCCATCGAGCAATCGTCTATCCCTCTTAGCCGGATAACCTGTCGTTGGTTTTCCGGCAGGCGGCTGATCAGGTGGCGGATATGCTCCACTTTATCTTGCATTTCCAGCTCTTTGTCCGGCGAAGAATCTGTGGAGAGTGTGACGGCCTCTGCGACGTCTTCGTCGTGCCTGTTAGCACGGGGAGACCGGAGATAATCGAGGCAGAGGTTCTTGACCAGCGTTACACAGAAGGCTTCCGGATTTAGAACATTGGCCAGTTCTTCCCGCCGGCTCCATAGCTTATAGTAGGCGTCTTGCAGGATGTCTTCGGCATCGGCTTTGTTTTCGACCAGTGCGTAGGCAATCCGGAAGAGCTTGGGATGGAGGGGGAGGAACAGCCTTTTAAAGCTATCAACGTCCATTTTTATGGTCGTTTACTACCCGTTCGATATCGGATGGTTTGATCTTTCCTTTGATACGGATCAGGGCATCGTCGCCGCCGTCGGTTGTCAGGACAACCAGTTCGCGGATCATCTCTTTATCGATACGCACCATTACTTTTGTACGGCTGCCGCCTTCGTTGCTTGTGACCATTGTCTCGAAGTTGGGATCTTTCAGTTGCTTGATGGCCGTACGGAGATTTTCTTTGACAGTACTGCCGCATTCATCGAAGGAAAGGACCTCGATACTGCTTACCCCCATCGTTTCGGTAAACATACTGCTTATTTTCATCAGGAACGGACCAACCGTTACGCGGGTTACGTTATCCTGTTTGGCAAAATCGTTGAACAACTTGTCCATACTCTGGCTATATCCTGCCTGGCAGAATAGAATGAGAATCAGAATTGCAATGTATTTTTTCATCTTTCTTTATGTATTAATCGTTACTTAATTCCGTTAGTTCCGGCTCATTCAATGCGCGCTATTGAAGAGCGTTCATTAAGTAGACGGTAGTGGTTGCAAAGTTGTTACAAATAAATTGAGAATTTATCATTTTTCTTTGTTTTCTGCTATCTCGACGAAATAGACACTCGAGCAGATAAGCAGAACGGCAATCAGTTGTGTCCAGCTGAAACGGTCCTGTCCTAATGCTAAGGAGGTGATGGTTGCCACAATCAGGATCAGGTAGCCATAGATGGCAACGAGCGTCGTTTTCAGGTATTTCAGTCCGATCGGGACAAGCAGGTAACTGATAACGGTCGGGAAAATCAAGACAAATAACAATACGCCCATCGGTTTCCAGTGGATCGGAGAGGTAAGGACGGCAGCATCGAATCCGGTTATCGCCGAGACAATGATGCCGGAAAACGCCGCACCCGAAAAGGTGTATCTCAGCATGGTCATGACCCCGACATTCTTCAGAATGCGGTTGCTTGCAATCAGATAGACGGCATAAGCAACTGAACTGAGCAGGCAGAGTATATTCCCTGTCAGGGCATCCGAGGCCAGATCGTCGCTTTTCTGTGTCAGGATACACAGCAGTGCGCCTCCCAACCCGATGAGGATACCGGTTACTTTCATCTTCGTGATTGTCTCTTTAAAGAAAAGGACGGACAGGATGAACACCCAGATCGGTTGCAGGCTGGAAAAGATAGAACTGGAGACCGGTGTCGTCTTGCTCAACCCGATCAGGTAGAAGAACATAAAACCGTAGATACCGAGTGCACCTAAGAGGAAAAGGAGTATTTTGTCTTTCCGGGTGGATGTTTCCGGTTTGGTGAAAAAACCGATGATCCAGAAGGCGACGGCTGCGAATGTACACCGCAGCGTGACACCGGTCAACGGACTCATCCATAGTGGTAACAGATATTTCAGCGCATTCATGTTCAAGCCGCTGAAGATTTTGGATATGACCAGGCTGATATTGGCTTCTCTGATTTTATTTTTCATGTTTTCTACTGTTGTTTGAGTTATGCGGATTTAAAACTGTCGTTAAATAAGAAGGAGTCCTGTTTGAGGTAAGCCCAGACGGCGGCAGCCAGTGCGATAATCATATTAAAGATGAACGCGAACTGTTGCGTTTCGATATGGAACATATCTTTAAACACATTAATGATAAACGGGCAAAGCAGGATCGCCAGGTAGTTCATGGCCATGACGAAAGCCAAAGCTAACGTTACTTTTGCCGGTATGGCGGTACGGGTTGTCTTATCATAGGCAATAGGCTGTATGACGCCGTAGCCGAGCCCTGCCAGGATGCAACCGAGCCCGATCAGCCATTCGGTGCGGGAGACAAGGATAAGCGCCATCCCGGCAGCGATGGAGAGTATACAGGCAAACTTGGTCTTTTTCCCGAAATAGGAGACTATCTGGTTGAGGACGAACCCCGGTGCCATGATAGCCAGGAAGAAGAGTGAAATCATAAGTCCCGAATTGCCGCTGGTAAAATGGTATTCCTTCATCAGGAACGGAAGGTTGAAACTGATGATGATGACCAGATAAGTGGCTAATCCGTAGAATAGCATGATCTGTATCAGGTGGCGGATTTGTATGCCGAATTTGCCGAAACTGTTGTTGGTATCCGTCCCCGTGCGGCTCTGTGTCGCTTGCGGGGAGACAGCCGGATAAGGCGAAATATTCTTTTTCAGATAGAAGGAAAGGACGATCGAAATCAACGGAAAGAGATAGACGACGAACGGCAGGTGCCAGTTCACTTCCGCCAGATATCCTGTCAGGATGGTTGCTAACACTAACGTTACATTCGTAATGGCTGAACTGAGCCCGAATTGCTTCGTGCGGTATGTCCCGGTAAAAAAACGGGAAATCAAGCCGGTGGAGAGTGGTACGATCAGCCCGGAACCGACTCCTAACAGTGCGCTGACGGCTATCAGTTGCCACATTTTTGTGGAGACCAGATACAAGACACCGCTCAGTGAGAAGATCACCAGCCCGACTTGCAACAGGAAGATATTATTGACCTTTTCCGTCAGTTTGCCGGACAAAATGATAAAAGGAATGATCAGCAGGGAGGGTAACGACGAAAGCATTTGTATATCCAGCTCCGTGGAATGCGGAAAAATTGCCGAAAGTTTTCCTAAGATAGGAGACACAGCCAGGCCGGGCAACGCATTCAGTGCCGATATCGACCATATACCTATTAATGTAATAAGGGGAATCGTCCCCTGTCCGGTCTGTATTCGCATAATCGTTTCGTTTTAGCGTTTGTGAATAGTGATTTATGATTTATTTATTGTATTGAAACAAATCCGGATTCTGAATGTTCACTATGCTTATAAAATCCTTTTACAGAGTCGTTTTAGGTTAAAATACGAGTAGATTTTGGCACTCTTATATAACATTATTTTAATAAAGCTCAAATGTCGTATGTTTAACCAAAAACATAGAACAATTGCGGATAGCAGCTGTTTTTGCCATACAATCGACCGAGATAAGTCGATAACGCCATTAATAATTAAAAACAAAAAAGACATGGAAGATTCTAATTTTAGAAAAGGTGATGCCAAGACAGCGATCTTTGGCTCGAATGCAATGTTGCATCCCGCTCCAGTAGATGTAATCCCCGATGGTCCTACCACTCCGGAGATTGCCTATCAGATGGTAAAAGACGAAACCTACGCACAAACACAACCGCGCCTGAACTTAGCCACATTCGTGACTACCTGGATGGACGATTATGCAACCAAATTGATGAATGAAGCAATCAACATCAATTACATCGACGAAACGGAATATCCGCGTATCGCTGTGATGAATGCCAAATGTATCAACATCATGGCTAATTTGTGGAACAGCCCCGAACAGGCAAAATGGAAAGCCGGCGCATTGGCTATCGGATCTTCCGAAGCATGTATGTTGGGGGGTGTTGCAGCCTGGTTACGCTGGCGTGAAAGAAGGATCGCACAGGGTAAACCGACCGACAAACCTAATTTTGTGATCTCTGCCGGTTTTCAGGTTGTCTGGGAAAAGTTCGCCCAATTGTGGCAGATCGAAATGCGCCAGGTACCTCTGACACTTGAACACATCACGCTCGACCCGCAAGATGCTTTGAAGTATTGCGATGAAAACACGATCTGTATCGTTCCCATCCAAGGTGTTACCTGGACAGGCTTGAACGACGATGTGGAAGCATTGGACGCCGCCCTTGACGAATACAATGCAAAGACGGGTTACGATATTCCTATCCATGTGGATGCCGCTTCCGGCGGTTTCATCCTGCCGTTCCTGAAACCGGAACTGAAGTGGGACTTCCGCCTGAAATGGGTACTTTCCATCAGTACTTCCGGACATAAATACGGCCTGGTATATCCGGGATTAGGTTGGGTTATCTGGAAAGACAAGAAATATTTGCCGGGTTCCATGTCTTTCAGCGTGAATTATTTAGGAGCAAACATCACCCAGGTCGGCTTGAACTTCTCGCGTCCTGCCGCACAAATCCTGGGACAATACTATCAGTTTATCCGTCTCGGCTTCCAGGGATACAAAGAAGTTCAGCAGAACAGTATGGCTGTGGCTGATTACCTGCATGCTGAAATCGCCAAGTTCGCTCCGTTCCAGAATTACAGTAAAGACGTTGTGAACCCGTTGTTTATCTGGTATCTGAAGCCGGATTATGCAAAGACAGCCAAATGGACGTTGTACGACTTGCAGGATAAATTGAAACAGAGCGGATGGATGGTTCCGGCTTACACGCTGCCTGAAAATCTCGAACAGTGCGTTGTCATGCGTATCGTTGTCCGCCAGGGATTCAGCCGTGATATGGCAGACCAGTTGTTAGGTGACATCAGCGGTGCTATCGCCGAGCTGGAAAAACTGGAATATCCGACGCCGACACGTATCGCACAGGATAAGAGCCAGGAAGTAAAAGGCTCTGTCTTTACCCACACGGGCTGTGCCAAATCAACAAAATAAAGTAGTTATGGATAAAAAGATTTCTGTTTCACAACTGAAAGAGGTAGCACAGGAGGCTTACGAACAGTATAAGAATAATACGGACGGTAAGAATGCTGATTATATCCCCTATCTGGCTAATATCGACAAGAATCTGTTCGGCATCAGTATCTGCCTGTTGGATGGCAAGACTATTACGCTGGGCGATTCTTCCTACCGTTTCGGTATCGAGTCTGTCTCGAAGGTGCATACCGCTATCCTGACATTGCGCCAGTACGGGGCGGAGAAGTTGTTAGAGATGATCGGGGCCGATGCAACCGGCCTGCCTTTCAACTCCATCATGGCGATCCTGCTTGAAAAGGATCATCCTTCTACTCCGTTAGTGAATGCCGGAGCAATCACGGCCTGCAGTATGGTACAGCCTATCGGCAATGCCGACGGGAAGTGGGAAGCGATCGTTTCCAACATTACCGACCTGTGCGGCAGTGCTCCGCAGCTGATAGACGAACTGTACAAGTCCGAGTCGGCTACCAATTTCAATAACCGTTCTATCGCCTGGTTGCTGAAGAACTACAACCGTATCTACGACGATCCGGATATGTCGCTCGATCTCTATACCCGCCAATGTTCGTTAGGTATCACAGCCGAGCAGCTTTCCATCGCCGCAGCGACTGTTGCCAACGATGGGGTGAACCCGGTCACGAAGAAGGCTGTTTTCGACGCTTCTCTGTCTCCGAAGATCACTTCCCTGGTAGCGACCGTCGGTTTCTACGAACGTACGGGCGACTGGTTGTACACTTCCGGCATTCCCGCCAAAACGGGTGTCGGTGGCGGTGTGATGGGCATCATGCCCGGACACTTCGGTATCTCCGCCTTCGCTCCTCCTTTGGATGGCTCCGGCAACTCCGTGAAAGCGCAGTTGGCTATTAAGTACATAATGAATAAGCTGGGTCTTTCCATTTTTGGAAGCAGCCGGTTTACAATCACCGATAAAACGGTTTATTCTTTTAGTTGACGAGCCTCCACGCCCCTACGTTGTAGGGAGACGGGAGGCTCGTTTTTTATGTCTGTTTCGTCTCGGGTTTGTTTTGCTCGTAAAATGCTTCTTTTTTCTTGTTTGCGGCTTGTACCAGGCTTGTGACGTAGACGGTAAAGATCGGGAACATCATCATGCCGAGAGCGGCCAGCAGAACCGATAGAATGCGTCCTGTAGGCGTGATTGCAATGATATTGGAACCAACGGTCGTCACGTCCATGAAAGCCCACCAGAGGGCATCGCTGTAATCCCTGACTTCCGGGTTCACCTTATGTTCAAGGACGAAGAATATCAGGCTGGAAAAATAGACCATTGCCAACAGCATCGTCAGGTAAGAGACAAAAAGACCGGAAGCCCGGTTGGAGGTCAGCCAGCCTACCACGATCGCTAATGCCCATCCACTGCGTACGAGCGGGATGAAACGCAGGAAATAGGTCACCTCCGCCGAAAAGGCGAAACCGTAATAATCGATAATGTTAAGATAGGGAATCGAAACAAGCAGGAAAATGATGTGGGTTTGCAGATAATGTAATTTATGTTTTGATAACAAAAACTCCAACACAAAATCGGCAATAAAGAACATGCAAATCCAGAACTGCGTTTTCAGGTAAGATGTTTGCGTGATGAACGGAATGTTGTTGAATGTGTCGATCGAAACATCAACGATAAGGAAAAGAGAAAGTAGCAATATCATTACATGGAGCACTCCGTAAATGCCCCGTTTTTCGTAGAAAAAGTCATTGAATGCAGTCTTCATTGTCTTGAATTATTACGTATTACCGAATGGAACAGCGTAGGTGCGGATTTTGTTTTTAACACTTATTCGTTAATTAACCAAGTTTGACATCCCGTTGACAAACTAACACAAAAAGGAGTTGTTATACTGTCAATACAAGCGAAACTAAACGAAACAAAATTCACATTTTAATAGTAAAATTCATGGCAAATATTGGAAAAGCAGTAAAACTTGGAGTCTTTACTCTTGCGATTATGAATGTTACGGCAGTCGTCTCACTTCGCGGACTGCCTGCTGAAGCTGTCTATGGACTGAGCTCAGCCTTTTATTATTTGTTTGCAGCGATCGTGTTCTTAATCCCTACCTCGTTGGTGGCGGCCGAGTTGGCAGCCATGTTCCAGGATAAGCAGGGTGGTGTGTTCCGATGGGTTGGCGAGGCCTACGGTAAGAAATGGGGTTTCTTGGCTATTTGGGTACAGTGGATCGAAAGTACGATCTGGTATCCGACCGTGTTGACGTTCGGTGCCGTTTCCATTGCGTTTATCGGGATGAACGATGCACACGACATGGTGTTAGCTTCAAACAAAATGTACACCCTCGTGGTAGTGTTGATCATTTACTGGCTGGCTACTTTTATCTCTTTGAAGGGATTGAGCTGGGTCGGTAAAGTGGCGAAGGTGGGCGGTATCGTCGGAACGATTCTTCCGGCTGCCCTGCTGATTATTCTGGGAATTGTTTACCTGTGTATGTGTGGACAGTCCAATATGGATTTTCACGGTAATTTCTTCCCCGACTTTACGAAGTTCGACAACCTGGTGCTGGCATCCAGTATCTTCCTCTTTTATGCCGGTATGGAGATGGGCGGTATCCACGTGAAAGATGTGGAAAATCCGACCAAGAACTATCCGAAAGCGGTGTTTATCGGTGCGCTGATCACGGTTGTTATTTTTGTGTTGGGTACTTTTGCCCTGGGTGTTATCATTCCACAGAAAGATATTAACCTGACGCAGAGTTTGCTGGTCGGTTTCGACAATTACTTCAAGTTTATCCATGCTTCCTGGTTGTCTCCGATTATCGCGATTGCATTGGCATTCGGCGTGCTGGCAGGTGTATTGACATGGGTTGCCGGTCCGTCAAAAGGTATCTTTGCCGTGGGGAAAGCCGGTTATCTGCCTCCGTTCTTCCAGAAAACAAACAAGCTGGGTGTACAGAAGAATATCCTGTTGATCCAGGGATTGGCTGTTACGCTTCTGAGCTTATTGTTCGTGGTGATGCCTTCCGTACAGAGTTTCTATCAGATCCTTTCTCAGTTGACGGTGATCCTGTACCTGGTTATGTATCTGTTGATGTTCTCCGGTGCGATTGCACTACGCTATCGGATGAAGAAAGCCAATCGTCCGTTCCGTATCGGCAAACATGGTAATGGTCTGATGTGGTTTATCGGCGGTCTTGGTTTCTGCGGTTCATTGCTCGCTTTCATCCTGAGCTTTATCCCGCCCAGCCAGATTTCGACGGGTAACAATACCGTTTGGTTCTCTGTGCTGATTATCGGTGCCATCGTTGTGATAGCCGCTCCGTTTATCATCTACGCTTCCAAAAAACCGTCATGGGTCGATCCGAATACTGAGTTCGAACCGTTCCATTGGGAAGAAGACAAACAGGTTCAGGGTGCTTCCGCTCCAACAACAAGTAGCAGTACTACCACAGGAGGAACTTCCGGAAATGCGTAAATGCAAGAAGCTTCGGTTTACTTTTGTCAAGGTCTGAACCGATGTTATCTATTTAATTTGATGAAAACAGGGGCGCCTCCATTCCTGGAGGGCGTCCCTGTTGTTTTAAAGACTAATACCTGAAAATGCTTACCATCCTGTGTTCTGAACCAAGTCCTCGTTCATATCGATTTCTTCCTGCGGAATTGGCCAGAGTTTATATTTCTCTTCTGTTATTTTGGTAGAGAGTACTTTTCCTACGACATCCACCTGTGCCTGATTGTCTGTCATGGAGATCAGCAGTCCCCAACGTTTCAGGTCGTTGTAGCGGATACCTTCAGCTGCAAATTCGATGGCTCTTTCGTGTTTGATCCGTTCGAATACCTGATCTTTGCTTGTTGCCTGCAGATAGGAAGGACCGGAGTTTAGCAGTGCGATACCGGCCCGATCACGTATCTGGTTGATCAGTTCGACGGCTTTTGTCTGGTTACCAGTCTCATTGTAGCATTCGGCCAGCATCAACAATACGTCTGCATAACGGATCAACGGGAAGTTGGTCGGCGAATGGAAACGGTCGGTGATAAGGCCGTTCATATCATATTCGGGGACAAATTTGCGATACAGATAGGTGTTATGTCCGAATGCATTACGACAATATCCGTTGGTTTCGTTCGATGGATTCGACGGGGCAATGATCATCTCGCAGTCTTTGGCTGCGTTGTTTACCCAACCTTTATATTTATTAGCGGTGTAAGGCAGGATAATAGTCGATTCCATACGCGGATCACGTTCGGAATACATTTTTTGCAGCGTTGCGACACTTTCCGGATATTCGGCTACGTATTTGCCATTTTCGTCGAATGTGCTGTAAAATACCTTTTCTTTTACCGTATTGTCTGTGGAGAATCCGGGGAAGAGTTCATCCCAATTGAACGGACGGCCATCTTTATACTCATACATATCCGCCAGTTCGACCGACGGAACCAGACAGTTGATGCATCCGCCATAAGAAGCACGGTTGGCGATGTAGTGGACCGGCATACCGTAGGCTGTACTTGCTCCGCCCAGGTTCTGTACGGCAAAGATCATTTCCGAGCTTTCATCTCCACCCGGTTTGAACAATTCGGCATAATCCGGGTAGAGTGCATAGCCGTAGCCGCCGTTGCAGACTTCTTCGAAAGCCGTAGCTGCATCCTGATATTGCTTGTTATAAAGCAGAACTTTTCCTTTCAGGCATAAGCCGTACCGCTTGTCACACGTCCTTTATTCGCATCGTCCCATGTTTTGGGAAGGTTTGAACAGGCATATTCAAGGTCGGCCAGGATAAAGTTGCGGACTTCTTCTTCCGTGTTCCGGGTCTTGTACATATTGTCGTATTCCTTGTCTACCTCGACAGTCTCGTCGTAGATGGGTACACCACCGTACAGGTTCAGCAATTCGTTGTAGAAGAATGCACGCATGAAACGGGCCTCAGCAATGTACTGGTTGATCAGGCTCTCGTCCATATCTACATGCTTGACGTTGACGATCAGGGTATTTGACCGCATGATACCGTCGTACATACGTTTCCAGATGTCTTTGAACAAGCCGGTCGTCGAATTACTCTGCCCCTGGGCTACTTCGATGAAACCGTAAACGCCCCAGTTCAGGCCGATACCGATGTCGGTCAAACAGTCGCGTGTGTAATAGATGCCGAAAGCATCATCTTTTTTCATGGAGTTATAGATCCCCATCATGCCCTCTTTTGCATTTGCCTCATCCTTCCAGAAAGATCCGCTTGATACTTTATCTGCAGGATATTGATCCATGTCGTAACATCCTGTTAACAGGAAAAGGCTTGAAAGAGCTGTTAAGCCTATATGTTTAATTGATTTATTCATGATCCTGATATTTAAAATTCGATATTAACACCAATAACTGCTTGTCTCATGGTTGGATAGGTCAGTTGATCCAGTTCCGGATCAATGCCTTTATAGCTTGTGAACGTAAAGAAGTTCTCCAAGCTTCCGTAGACACGTAGTTTCTGCAATTGAATCTTATTCAACAAATGTTTCGGAATGGTGTATCCTAACTGGATATTCCGTATCTTCAAGTAATTTTTGTTCTGGACCCACAAGCTGTTTGCCTGGTTGTTGATGGCATTCTGGTAAGTCAGACGCGGATATTTCGCATTTGTCATACCTTCCACCCAACTGTTTTCAGCGATTTCTTTTGTGATCTGGTATCCTCTTTGTACTGTCGTACTGAAATATTTCTCATTCAGATAACCTTTTGCTCCGGCTACGCCTTGCATAAAGACAGAAAGGTCTACTCCTTTGTAAGCGGCAGACAAGGTCAGGCCGAATGTGTGTTTCGGAAGGGTGCTACCAACAACCTTACGGTCTTTGCTCGGATCGATAATGCCGTTTCCGTCCAAGTCCTTGAACAGGATGTCTCCTTTTCCCGGTGTTGCTCCCAGTTTGCTGAACGCATCCGGATTCTTGGCGATCATATTGTTGACGATTGCCAGGTCTTCATCGGTCTGGATGATCCGGTCGGCTTCGTACATATACATCGATCCTATGGCTTCACCTTCTTTGGTCATGTAGATGCCGTCCAAGCTGTAATCTGTGCCTTTGAATTTGTCTACATTGTTCGTCACGTACATGTAGTTACCATTGATGCTGTAGCTGAAGTCGTTGATTTTATCTCTCCATCCCAAAGACACTTCAAAACCTTTATTCGTTACTTGTGCTGCGTTGGAGGTCGGAGTTGTGGCTGCGCCGTGTACCAATGGAGACGGCAGCTGGATCAGGATACCTTCGGTCTGCTTGTTAAACCAGTCGAATGTACCGTACAGGCGGTTGTTCAGAACACCGAAATCGAAACCGATATCAGTTACTTTAGTCTTTTCCCAGGTCAGGTTTGCATTCGCTAAAGCTGTGATAGACCAACCTGTATTGACTGCGTTGTTCAAGATATAGCTGCTGCGCCATAGGTGGAAATAGCGGAATAGTTACCTACCGAGTTATTACCCAAAGCACCGTAAGAGCCGCGAATTTTCAGGTTATCGAGCCACTCTGCATCTTCCATGAAGGCTTCCTGGTCGATACGCCATGCCAGAGATCCGGAAGGAAAGTAACCCCAGCGGTGGTCGGACAGGAACCGGGAAGAACCGTCGGAGCGGAGATTAAACTCTGCCAGGTATTTGTTTTCCCAATCCAGGTTGATACGGCCGAAATAGGAACGCATTACCCACTGGGTCCGGTTTCCGTTTGCACTGATTTCCCCGTTGGCCGCATCCAATACGCTTCCGTTGGGAGCAGTCAGGTCTTTGCGGCTGACAGTGTGCCATTCGTATTGATATTGTTCCTGGCTGGCGCCCACCATCGCCTGCAGGCCCAGACGGTCTTCGAGGAAGCGGTGGCTGTAGTTGGCAACAACATCCATATAATTGCGTTCACGGTCATACTGCTTTTGCGTAATATAGCTCTGGCCTTCGCCGTAGAACATGATCTGGTTTGTTCCGAAGTTCCAGATGTCGTGGAATACGGGCATTGTTTTTACGCTTTGTCCGGTATATTCGTATGAATAAGACCCTGTAACGGATAAATCCTTAATGGGCTGTAAGGTGATGAAGAAACGGGATTTTACGTTGCGGGTCGTATTACTGCCCGTTGTGGAATTTAATGCCAAACGGATGTTATTACTGGATTCCGATACATCGTCTTCCGGGTTCTGGATACCGCCGTAACGTCCGTCATGTTTCAAGATCATAGCCGGAGACGTAGCCCATCCCCAGGTAAAGGCACCGACAGAGGCCTGTTCGCCTGCTTCCGTTGCTGATTGTCCGGCATTTCCCGGATCGCTTTGCCGACAAAGCCGCTGGCATTGATACCCATTTTCAACCAGGGAGTCAGTTGGGCGGTAATGTTCGTACGGGCGTTATATTTGCGATAGCCTGCATTTTCCAGTACTCCCGGATTATCGAAATAACCGAATGCACCGTAAAATTGGATTTTTTCCGTTCCACCGCTCATAGACAGGTTGTGCTGGGTCCCTACGCCTGTTTGGAAAGCTGCGTCTATCCAGTTCGTGTTCGGATATTTCAGTGGATTCTGTCCGTTGTCGTTTCTCCATTCGGAGATAGCAGTGGAGCTATAAGGAGTAGCCATATCACTGTTAACATAGCCACTGTTGATATACTCCATATAGTCCGCATAATTGCTTACGGGGTCTAATACTCCCGGACGAATGCTCTGGAAAGATACATATCCGTTGTAAGATACCGACAGTTTACCTGATTTACCCGATTTAGTTGTGATCAGAATAACACCGTTGGCTGCACGGGAACCATAAATAGCTGCAGAAGAAGCATCTTTCAATACGGAAATATTCTCGATATCCTGTACGTTCAGACTGCTCATTTCGCCCTCCATACCGTCGATGATAACCAGAGGGGCTGCGTTGTTCAATGTCCCCTGGCCGCGTATCAGAATACTGGCATTGTCATCACCCGGACGGTTGTTGGAAGATGTTACCTGTAAGCCGGCAGCAACACCGGCCAGTGCGTTCGTCACATTGGTGATCGGACGGCTTTCCGCCAGCTCATTCATGTTTACGGAAGAAACAGAACCGGATAGGTTGATCTTTTTCTGTGTACCGAAACCTACCACTACGACCTCTTCCAACGCCTGTGTATCTTCTTTCAGCTGGACGTCGAGTGTCGATTCGTTTCCTAATTTAATGCGGCGTGTCGCATATCCGATGTAGGAAATCTGGATGGTTTCACCCGGGGAAGCCGACAGGGAGAAATGGCCTGAACCGTCTGTGATCGTTCCGTTGCTTGTCCCTTCTACGGAGACGTTTACGCCGATCAGCGGTTCACCGTATTCGTCTGTGATCGTTCCGGTGATTCTTTTCGTCGTTTGCATGATGATGGGGTTTTCGGCTTTTTCCCCTTTCATCAGCATGATGTTATTTCCCTGCATGGCATAGACGATATCCGTGTTGTCGAATATGTTCTGAAGGACTTCTGCCACAGGTTTGTTTTCTGCTTTGACCGTAACCTTGCGATTCAGGTCCACTTCGTTCTTGTTATAAATAAACAGGTAATCCGTCTGCTGTTCGATCTGGTTGATCAGCGCCTGGATTTTAATGTTTTCGCTATTGATGGAAACTTTGGCAACTTGCGAGCTGGCCTCCGTAGCGAATAGCCCCGTTATGAAAATGAAGAGAGATGCAAAGGTTATTTTCATAATGCGCAATATATGTTTATTAGTCAATTTTAATGGGATATAGAAATCCCTGTATAAATTATTTTTCATACATTTATAGCCTTGTATTAGTTAATACTTAAGATAATTAAAAGCGTGTCTGGTATTGACTTAGCCGGAGTGTGTTGGAAGCGCATTCCGGCTTTTTCGTGTTTTTATACTTACTCCATAGGCAAAATAGATTTAAGATGTTAATGACTATTATTTATTTTATTATGATTGTACTTTCTTTATCGTCTTTTTTCTCATATTTGAACTTTGTCCGTAGCTGTAACGTTTTCAGGACATGTTCGACCCCATCGCTGGTCCGGAATTTACCGGTGTAGCGTTGGTTGAGTATCTTAGTGTTTTCAATGATAATATTGACATCAAAATAGAGTCGCAGTTTCTCGAACAGGTCGCCGATGGTATTGTCGTCGAAGCAGATCAGCCCTTCTTTCCAAAGGAAATAATCATACTGGACGATAGGGGAGGTTTTTAACTGTCCATGCTCTGTGAAGGCCTTTTTGTTGGGTTCCAGCAGGATGCCTTCCTTATGGTTGGCCGATTCTATCCGGACGGAGCCTTTCAGCAAAGAGGTCTCGAATAGGACATTGCCTTTATAAGCGTTGACATTGAATTCCGTCCCTAAAACCTTTATGTCATATTGCTCCGTTTTCACGATAAACGGTTTGCTTTCGTTGTGGGTAACGTCGAAATAACCTTCGCCATCCAGTGTGACACTCCGGTTATTTCCATCGAAATGGCTTGGAAAAGTAAGGGTTGTTCGGGCATTCAGCCATACTTTGGTACTGTCTGACAGCGTCAGTTCGGCACGCTGTCCGGCAGGGACGTAAATCGTTTGCATGATGGCTTCCTGTGGGACCGTTTCCGGTTCCGTTCTGCTATAATAGATGGACACAACTGAAAAAGCAATGGCAAATATGGCGGCGATTTTCAGCAATTCCCGGCCGGCAGACCATAAGGTCCATCGCTTCCGCCCCTTAGAAATCATTTCTAAGGCAACAGGAGCCGGCTCCTGTTGCCAGATTGTTATTGTGTGCAGTTTACGCAAGGCGAGATATTCTTTCATATTCTCCTTATCGGCATCTATCCAACGGACGACTGCCTCCTTTTCTTCGGGGCTGGCATCGCCAATAATGTATTTATATAATATCTCCTTATCCATAATTTCCTTTCCGGAGACCGCTTTTTTTCAGTCTCATATTTATAAAACGATTCAAAAGGGAATAACCCTAACCGAAAAATGAAATATTATTCGATCAAAAGTAAAAAGCATAAAATCGGCAGATAGTCTTTCAGGCTGATGCGTAACGGCTTGAGGGCTTTTGTGATGTGGTATTCTACTCCTTTTACGGTAATCCCCAATTCTTCGGCAATCTCTTTGTTCGATTTGTTCTGGAAACGGCTCATAACGAAGATACGGCGTGTCTGTTCCGGCAGAGTCGCTAATGTGTCTGCAATAATTTTTTTTACTTCTTCGGAGAATATCTCTTCGGGATCACACGCTTGCAAAGTGGATATGCGTATTTCCAATTCACGTTGGTTCAAGTTGCTCATCGAATGGATAGCTTCTGCTTTAATCGCCTCGTGTTTCAGATGGTCGAGCGATTTGTTTTTGAGGATTGTGAGCAACAGGGCATCTGTATGATCCGTATTTTCCTCTTTCAGGTTTTCCCATAGTTTGATGAGCGATTCGGAAACAATGTCTTCGGCAACGGATTCGTCATGTACAAACGATTTTGTAAACAAGAAGGCTTTCCTGTAGTATCGCGTGTATAAGGCATTAAAACTATGGATATCCGTTTGCGACATTTTTTATATGTATTTAGTACGCTCTTGGTCACAAATATAGATAAAAATATGAGATTGGGGATAGTTGCAAGATGAAAAGCGGCCCCGCCCTGGTTAAATTCGAATAAGGGAGTGTTGTTGGCGATAAGTTGAGAAGGGAGAAATGGGCGGGGCGCTGTTCATAAAGTTTGGTATTGCACCAACTTTATACATAACCAAAACATAAAATAGAACTTACATTACAGAATTAATTTTATAGATTCTTTTCTATCGGAAGCCACTCGCTTGTGCTTACATTATCAAGTGTAATGGCCTTCCCGTTAAAAAAGAGATTGTATATATATCTTTGTCCTTTTTCCCACTTTGTTCCGGCGGGAATTTTGTATTTGAATGTTTTCCCGTTGATGGTGAAGAGCGCTTCCACGTCTCCGTCGGAACGGATGCGCGATGTCGGGATCACCATTAGTTGCAACGATTCTCCTGGTATCGTTTTCAGCATATTCGGAGAATCCAGCTTTAAACGGGTGGAAGCATTCGTGCCGGCGCATCCGCCGATATTTCCGGTTTTTATATTCATCATTCCTCTGAAACAAAGAGCTGTCCCGCCTGCTTTATTTCCGATCTGTATGGCGTTGAGCAGGAAACAGCCTTTCGCTTCCGGTGTAAGGCGTATTTGAAAACTCAGAAGCGAGAGCGTATGGTTCATATTGAGCAGTGCGACAGGCGAAACCTGGTTGACCGCTCGTTGGCCGCTGGCCTGGATCCCGTACATATAATCTTTTGTCAGGGAAGCATCCGCCGATATACGACCGGGATATTTTCCGGATCGAAGTTTACCTGCGACTGGTAGGGATAATAGGCATAGACCGTGACCGGATCTTCATGCAGATAGATCTCCGGAGACTGTTGCCAGCTTAGTTTATTATCCGTTAGACAGGCCTCTGCCCGTACATTTTTGTAATCGGGATTACTATCATATATGTTACCGGTATTTTCCGACACTACATGCAGCCCGATAACCGATCCTCCTGTAAATTCCTGCATGAAATTGGGAGACTTCGTTGTCAATACCTTTGTTATTATTGTCAAAGGCCGTTCCTTCATGCCTAAATTTTCAATGAGTACCGGATCGTAGTCGTTTGTACAACTAAAAATGACGGTCGTGAACATTATAAATAGTAGTAATTTATTCATTCTTTGTATTATTTTTGTGAAATGATTACAGTTGCAAAGATCGGTCGGTTTGGAGAAGTAGAGGGTGCATTCGGTATAAAACCACGATGAATTCATATAAAAGCATGGGGTGCAAATTGTCCACAGGCGTCAAATTGTCTACTTATAGTGCAAATCAACTATTTAATGCTTCAATTTGTTTACTTAAAAGGGAGATATATTATGTTGGATAAAATTCAGTTTTTACTAAGTCTACAGATCATCGGGTTCTGTGTTTTTGGCGGGACAACTCTTTTGCTCCGTGCAGGGGAAAACCGTGCAAAAAAGATACTGGGCTGGGGGATGTATTCGTGGGCTATCATGGCTGTCGTAAGACTGTCTGTCAATCTTTATCTCCATGAAGCGAAAGAGGCTTTTCATCCGGATGTATTGATAATAGGAGCTTTGGTTACGGCGACGTTAGCTTGTTACGTCATTGAAGTGCTGCGGCCGGGTTATCTGACTTGCCGGCGCTTCCTTGTCTTTATCAGTCCGGTTGTTGTCGGTGGTTTGGCTTATCTGGCTTACCGTTTGTCGGGAGGGGAAATCCATACGTATTATTCGCTGGAGGAAGTGTTCGAGTTCTTTAATATGGACGTTTTGCTCCGTATGACGGTCTTTGCCCTCACTTTGTTCTATATGGTGTTGCCTGTTTACCTGATAGCCCGGTATAGTAAAGACTTTAAGGTCTTTTTGGCTGAAAACGTATCCGATCCGGAGGAGTACGATCTGGACTGGCTGAAGAAAACGATGATAATTTTAATTGTTTTGTATGGTTTTTATCTTGTCCTATTGCTGACGGATATTCCGGTCATGTATGTGATCGATAAGACCGTACTGCTTTTTGCCTGGTATTATTTCTTCTATAAAGCATTATTCCTTAAAGTCGTTGTCTTGGATTATTCTTTTAAGGACGGGTGGGATTTGCCGAACCAGCAGGATGATGTGAATAATGACGATGACGACGAGCACGGAATCCTTAGCAAACGCTATGCGGAGGAAGTAAATGCTTGGTTTGAGAAGGAAAAACCGTACCTCCGTGAAGATTTGCGCCTGACGGACTTGCAACGGGTTTTTCCGATCAGCCGTTCTTATCTTTCCCAACTGTTCAACCGTGAACTGGGACAATCGTTTTCCGACTATGTCAACCAGTTCCGGATCGAGGAAAGCAAGCGTTTGATGGATGCCGAACCCAACGCCAGCATACAGGAAATTGCCGAACGTTCGGGATTTCATTCGATCAGCACCTTCCGCCGGGCTTTCCAGAAGTGTACGGGTACGATTCCGTCGGACTATAGGAACAACAGATAAACAGATTGTGCAAATGATGTTAAATAGGCATCTAAAGTGAATAACGTATCCGATTAACCTCTACTTTTGTGTTGTAAAACATAATTATGAGACGCATAATAGATGAGTTTTGCATAAATCGTTTTTAAACAAGAAGAGAGAAGCTATGAAGAAGTTCTTTAGAAAGTGCCTCAGATGCCTTGAGGTATTAGGTGAATATGGAATGCAGAAATATGGTGTGAAGTAATTATGCCGGTGTCGGCTAAGATACGCTGTGAAGCGTTTGCTAACGCAGTGTTTCATGGGGCTGTGGTGCCGTAAAGGAAGGAACAAGCCGGCATATAGAGTGGTTTATGTGGGATGTCCGGTGTCTTTATACCCATCCGCTATTCATGTCACAGCTGTGAAACAGAAAGATTACAATTGTAACACAGAAGGAATTCAACTGTGACATGAAAGGAGCACGACAGTGACATGCAATAGGAGACGGGTCTTTTACAGATAAATCCGGTGGATTTCTCATCAGGGCTTATTCAGACGGTAGCTGACGAATGCGACGTGCTTGCTGTCCGGTGCCCATGAGTTGACGTTGATCGTTCCCTGTCCGCCGAATAGTTTGACCAGCGTTTTCGGTTCTCCTCCGGTAGCAGGCATAATCCTAAGCTCTACGTTTTTATTGGGAAGGTGTTGACCCGGTTCCAGGTCTCCTTTATAATAAGTGATGAAAATGATGGATTTACCATCGGGCGAGACGTGCGGGAACCAGGAATTACGTGTCTCGTCGAATGTCATCTGGGTTTGTTCGGAACCATCTTTTTTCATTCTCCATACTTGCATCAGGCCGGTACGGACAGAATTGAACCAGATATATTCTCCGCAGGGAGAGTATTCGGGTCCATCGTCCAGCCCTTCGGCTGTTGTGAGGCGGATTTCTTCCCCACCTTCTGCCGGGATTACATATACGTCGAAATTACCGTTCCGTTCGGCACAGTAGGCGAGTTGTTTCCCGTCCGGACTCCATCCGTGCAGGTAGCTGGGTCCCAGAGGAGTGATCAGGCGTGGCGTTCCTCCCTGTATCGGAAGGGTGTAGACACGCGATTTACCGTCTTCTTTTGTCCCGTTACTGATGGCTATCTGGCTGCCGTCGGCGGCTATGACGTGGTCGTTGTTGCAACGGGCAGCAAAGCCGGTATTGATCATTTCCGGTTCGCCGGGTGAATCGGGTGAGAGCTTGTAGAGCTTACCTCCGCTATTATACACGAGCCACTGGCCGTCGGGCGTCCAGTTCGGGGCTTCGATGCGATAAGGAAATTCTTTGACTACGGTGCGGTTACCGTTTGTTACGTCCAACACTTCCAGTATGCTGGTTACGTTGCGTTGCTGGGCGGAAGCCAATGAGGCACAAGCCGCTAAAAGAATAATGCAATAGGTTTTCATATGTTTGAGAATTAATAAAACGCTGAAAGATAGTAAAATTAAATGGGACGATAATAACCATAAGAAATTAATTCTTCTTTTTCATGGATTTCTTTCAGGTAGCATTCATCCAGGAGGAAGATACGGTTTACGATTTTGTGTACTTCACGGAAATTGTGGTCTGTCAGTATTATGCCCCTTGTCCGTGCACTTTCTGCAATATGCATGCGTATTTCTTCGGCAGCGATGGGGGAAAGGCCGTTGAACGGTTCGTCCAACAGGATATAAGGAGCTTTGCTGTATAGAATGAGTTTGATTTCCAGATAACGCAGTTCGCCTCCCGAAAGATGGGCGATCCGGTTGTGCCGGGCTTTGAACAGGAAGCGGTCGCCGAGGAATTGGTTTCGCCGTTCTTTAGGGATATAAAGTTCGACAGCTTGGGTGACGGTCAGGTAAGAAGGGATAAAGTCGTGTTGGGGCAGATAGGCCACCAGACCGGTACGAAAGGCGGCTCCTTTGATCACTTTCCCGTTGATGCGGATAAAACTACGGTCACCTTTCAGTGTCCCGAAGATAATATTCAGCAGGGTTGATTTCCCGCATCCGTTATGTCCGAACAGGGCAATGATGTCTCCCGGACGGCAACAGAGGTAGACGTCCGACAGTACAGTCTTCTCCTTAAAACTCTTTACGACACTGTCGACCTCCAGACAAGTACACATAAGCGGATGATTTGATACAGGATTATACATGACAGGGCATAAATCGCAAATGTGGCAGTCAGAAGTTTCGCCTTGCAGATGCCTTGATTATAGAAAAAGAAGTATTCTTCCTTACGTGTCAGCTCTTTATAGAGTAAGTCCATCCCCAGCCCGAAAGTCGGAATAAACAACAGTACGCTGCTGACGAAATCGTCTGTCAGGGAGGCAAAAAGCGCTCCACAAACAATACTGATCAGCAGCGTGCTACGAAAGAAGGCGAGGTAGAGGCGGAAGCGGGTCATTTTGGCAGAGATTCTACCACTTGTTATACAAAACTACCTCGCGTGAACGGCGGACGCTCATGCTGGGGAACCAGATGTCGTCTGCTGTCAAGCCGCATTCTTCGACTGCTTGCAGGCAATATTCCAGTTTGCCGAAATTGGCATCTACATTATTCGTGCCGAAGGTGAATTTGATTCCGCGTTCTTTTGCTTTGCGGATGATATCGAAACTCGGAATCTTGTAGCGTGCATTGATTTCGAGTGCTATGTTATATTTTACCAATACGTCCAATACACGGTTGACACGTTCGTCTGTCCAGTATTTTGCATATTCGGCATTCAGCTCTTCCGGCAGGAAAGTCGGATTGGCATAGATATCGGCCGGCTCGTTGGTGAGTATCTTTACTGTTTGATCGACCAAATGATCCATATATTGCTCTTTCGTTACACCGTCGTAGTGTACCTCTTCCGGGCGGTAGATTCGTGACAGACGGCCTTTATGATCCACAATGGTCATGCCATCGGTGAAAAGGTAGTCGAATACGCCTAATGCATCCTGTGAGAAGGTGGCTGTCCATTTACGTCCTTCGCCCTGTACACCGCGCATGAAAGGCATGTCTTTTACCTCGTTGAAGTATTCGTACACCTCTTTATCATCGGCAAGCATACGTCCGACGCCTCCTTCACCGGCGTTGGGAGCTACTCCGTAGTTGATACCGTAGTTCATCGACATGGCGTGTGCCATCTCTTTTGTAAGACCGCCTTTCAGATGCACATGGTAATCTATCACGGGGAAATTACGCTGTTGGAAGCGGATTACGGCATCGTTTTGTTCGTCTATCCGGGGCATGGTGTCGGATTCGTTCACTGCATCTTGCTTCAGACGCGTCATCTGGAGATTGCGGAAGGTCACGTCTCCGTTTATACCCTTCAATGCGATAGAGCCACGACTGAGGAGGCGTCCGGCATATTCTTTTGTCCGGTAGGGGTGCTCGGGCTCGGTATAACATATGACTGCCGTGTCATTTATGGCAACCGATATATTATGCCCGCGTACGGCAATTTCGAAATCAAACCATTTCCCGTCTTCTGCCAGGGAACGATAGAGATTGCGCACGGATGCGAGACTTCCGCTTTTACGTGTACCGTCGATAGGGCCGTTGCGGAACGTCACTTCATAGCCAGACTTTCCATCGGTATGGAATAGTAAGGCTGCTTCCGCATTGTCATTGGTGAGAGCCTGCCCTGTGAGCACAAAGTTTTCATACTCGCCCTCGGCGAACCAGGTCGATCCGGGTTTCACGGTTATTTCATTGCCGGAAGTAGTCCCCATTTCGGGACTACTGAAGCGGTTTAATGGTTCTGCAACATTGTATCGCACACAACCGGCGAATACCCAAATGCTTATCAAAGCTGTTGCTAATACTGTACTGGTCTTTTTTGTCATAATGTATCTTGTTTTGAGAATTATACGTTGAAGCGGAAGTGCATGATATCGCCGTCTTGTACGATATATTCTTTTCCTTCCACGCTCATCTTCCCGGCTTCCTTAACGGCAGATTCCGAGCCGTAAGAGATATAGTCGTCATACTTGATTACTTCGGCACGGATAAAGCCTTTTTCGAAGTCAGTATGGATCACACCGGCGCATTGCGGAGCTTTCCAGCCTTTATGGAATGTCCAGGCACGGCATTCGTCAGGACCGGCAGTCAGGAATGTTTGCAGGTTCAGCAGTTTGTATGCGGACTTGATCAGACGGGCAACACCGGATTCTTCCAAGCCAATTTCTTGAAGGAACATCTGGCGCTCTTCATATGTCTCGAATTCGGCAATTTCGCTTTCGATCTTGGCTGCAACGATCAGGATTTCCGCATCCTCGTCTTTGACGGCTTCGCGAACTGCATCTACATATTTATTACCGTTTACGGCGCTGGCTTCGTCGACGTTGCAGACATACATGACCGGTTTGTCGGTCAACAGGAACAGGTCGTGTGCAATCTTCTGTTCGTCTTTCGTCTCAAAAGAAACAGTGCGGGCACTTTTTCCCTGCTCCAATGCTTCTTTGTATTTGCAAAGTACTTCGTAAGCGATTTTTGCCTGTTTGTCACCGCCTGTCTGTGCCTGTTTCTGCACTTTAGCGATACGGCTGTCGATGGTTTCCAAGTCTTTGATCTGCAACTCGGCATCGATAATTTCCTTGTCGCGGACCGGGTCTACACGCCCGTCTACGTGGACGATGTTATCGTCGTCGAAGCAGCGCAATACATGCAGGATTGCATCCGTTTCACGGATATTGGCAAGGAACTTGTTGCCCAGGCCTTCCCCTTTGCTGGCTCCTTTAACGAGACCGGCGATATCTACGATTTCCACCGTTGTGGGGATCACGCGCTGGGGATGTTCGATCTCAGCCAGTTTATTCAATCGTTCGTCCGGTACGGTGATAACGCCGACATTCGGTTCTATCGTACAAAACGGGAAGTTTGCAGACTGTGCTTTTGCATTCGATAAGCAGTTGAAAAGAGTGGACTTTCCTACGTTCGGAAGTCCTACGATGCCACATTGTAAAGCCATAAATAATATCTTGTTTTATTATCAATTCGTTGTATGATTGCCTAATGCCGTCATTCATTGGCAATTTCAACTTGCAAAGATAACGTTTACTAATCGAATTTACTTCAATTCTCTTAAACAAATGTACTAATCAGGAAAGGCTATTGCTCTCTTTTAAGAAATATGAGCCGATGCGGGGATGTGGCAATATGTCAATGATAAGAAAAACAGAACTGTTTCTAATTATTTAAACAGCTTTTTTATGTCCATCGAAAAGAAGTCATCGGCACTAACACCCCCATCACCGATAATGAATGACGATTGAGGATTAAAGAGTTGTCTGAATTTCTCCAACCCTTCCGTTCTTTTTTCCGCATTACTCTTGACTTCAATTGCTACCACTGAACCTTTTTTACGGAGAACGAAATCTACCTCATCATTGCGTTCACGCCAATAGAACACCTCAAAACGATGGGTAAATGCTTGGCTGACAATATAAGCTCCTATACCTGATTCAAAGATATGCCCCCACGCTTTACGATCAAGAATGGCTTGTTCAAAAGTAAATGGGCTATATACCATCTTTAATGCGTTGTTGTAAACTTGCAATTTGGGAATACTCGCTTTTCGTCTTGCCGTGTCGATGCTGAATTTCTGAAGTCCACAAAGCAATCCGCTTTCATTCAATAAATTGATATATCCGGCCAATGTTGCCGTGTTACCTGCATCTTGCAGTGAACCTAACATCTTATTCAAAGAGAGTAGTCCTCCAGAATAAGCCGCTCCCAATTCGAATGTTTGACGAAGTAAAGCCGGTTTACTTATAGGAGTGTCCATTAAAATATCCTTATTGATAGTAGCCTCGATAATGGATGATTGGATATATTGTTGAAAACGGTCATCGTCATCAATCAGAGATGCCGCACCGGGATAACCACCGTAGAACAGATATTGATCGAGTGAGAAACCGAAGCATTCTTTCATTTCCAGATAGCTCCAGTGGCTCATACGGATCTCTTCGAATCTCCCTGCTAATGATTCGGACAAACCTTTTTCCAATAATACACGACTGCTACCCAGAAGTAGTACCTTGATGTCGCGGTCGTGGAATGTGTCATCATCCCACTCTTTCTTCACCACTTCGCTCCAATTGGCAATCTTCTGAATCTCATCAATGACAAGAATAATACTTTCCAGTTCTTTGCTCTCTTTCAAACTGCGAACTGCTGCCCAACAATTGGAAATCCAGGCACTGTTTGTGGCTGGAACATTGTCGGCAGAAAACAACTGATAGGGAGCGTCCAAGTCTTTAAGCACTTGTTTGACAACCGTTGATTTACCTATCTGGCGAGCACCCATCACGACCTGAATGAATTTTCTTTGCTCTTGAAGTCGGTTCTTAATTACTTGATATTCTGCTCTTTTATACATGTTGTTACATTTTACGCAGTGTAATGCGTATTTTTACGCAATACAAATATAATAAATACATCTGAGTTATAACAACGTATTTATGAAGAAAAACAGAACCTCTGTATTATGGTTCAATACTCGCAAATTTTGAACCTTCTGCAAACAGAAAAATAGACAATAACCCCCCATTTCGACCGTTTTTCTATTTCGTCCGAAATTCTGATCCATTTTGGATTGACTCTTTTTACGATTTCGGCCTTTTTGTCTGACAACAGATAAAGTGAGGTGCGCAGCCCATTCCGAAAAGCGTGCAATTTGATTACCGAAAGACGGAAACGCCGGCAAAGTGATAAAGCTTAACTCCCGGAGAATCGAATATTTGAAAATAAAACGGATAGCGTTCCAAATATCCCAAGGAAATTCAGGTGCTTTTTTGCCCTTATGACGGTTCTCTTTTCAATTACGACCGTCCAAATCGCCATTACGACCGTGCTAATCTTCGCGAGGTGCCGAGTGCACTACACATTAGCACGGTCATAATGGCAAAGAGGACGGTCGTAATTGCTGGAAACGCTCAAAAAAGGCGAAAAAGTCCCTTTTTGAGGTCGAAAAAGTGGATTAACATTTGTTTTGTTTCGGATGTTTTTTGAGCCCGAAAAAAACGTTTTATACAATAAGCCCCCCCGGATAATTGAAAGTTAAGAGTTGAAAGTTGGATGGGGGTGTATTTGATAAGAAATGATTTACTTATGAGAAAAATAGAGCCTCATCCTTTCAGTCTATACTGGTCGGATGAGGCTCTTCATTTAACATTCAGAAAATATTGTTTAGGCGAATAAGCGGGAGAGGAAAAGATACAATAAAAGCGTGGGAACTGTCATCTATCCAAGCAAGAGGTATCGCCAAACACCTATCCAGCAGATAGACAACAGCCCACGCTTAATGTTTATATATTTGTATATATACAAAAAACGTGAGGCAATTGTTGTCTACTGTCCTTGCTGGATGAAAAATTGGCGATTTTCTTGCTTAAGGACAATATGATAACGCTTTTGTTTTTATTAATATGTTATTGCAACGCCTTGCAATAATGTTCGTGACAAAGATAATGTATAAATGATATGATTTATATACTTTGTATCTCTTTTTATTAGTTGTAATGGTATTTATTTTCGTATCGAATCCTTAAATTTAAGGAGCATTAAAACCGGATTATCTTCTTCTTTCATTGTGGAAGCAATTTTCTTCAGTTTTTCATCTGTGATTTCATTATTCTGATAAGCTTCGACTAAATCCATCGCGTTTAATGTAACCATGCCGTAGCCATAAGCAACGGAAGTCAGATTTATATATATGGGATTCGTGTTGCGGGTGGTTATAGCCCGGTTATGATAGACTGGTGTGAACCATTCTTGGGTTTCCCGGTCATACATATAAAGCTTTTCTCTTTTCTCTCTTCCGGCACTCATATCGCTCATTTTAACTGTCACATGCCGGGGGATGCGGCTTGTCCAAGCATATCTGTCGTTTATTCCGAGGAAATATAGAAGGGGAGCCTCCGGATCTTTTGTCGGAGCGGCGAGTGGGATCATTACAGGAGTGAGCGTCAAATCCGGATGTAATTGATAAATGGTATCTAATGCCGGATTTGTCAGCCAGACTCTGTCTGTACAATTGTAAACTGCAGGGATGAAACCATGAGCGTCATTGGTATGCCCGTCATCCCATAATATCTTCCGATTGCTTGCAATAAAAAAGGGGATTTCTATAGATAGAGTGTCTGCTTTTCCTCCAATTTTGGGTAATATGAAATAAGGATGATAGGAGGATTTTGCATCTTCGCGGTCTTTATTGCATAAAAGATAATCGTCATTCAGATTGAGAATATTCATCTTCATGATATCTTCTTCGATTAACGTACGAAGATAGTTTCCGGAAAAATCATATACTTTCAGACTCGTATAGTCGGCAATAAAGACCTCTTTCCGCTTCCAGTCAACGATATTAAAGATGATCGCATTGTACTCTTCCGGACCTTGTCCTCTTCTACAAATACGGCCTTGAAGTTCTTGTCCCTTGGCATCGAAAAGGAGGATTTCACCGACTTTGCCGCCTCTTGTTACGATTCCTTTATCAGAGACAATAGAAGGGGATGAGTTGACAAGTATGGAATCGGATGTAGCCAAAGGTATATATTCCACATCGGCAATATCTTGTAAGTAGATTTCCTTCTGCGGATAATCTTTGGCTACATCGACTACTATCAGTTTTGTGGTATCATCGTTTGCTTTTTTGCAGGAACAAACGGCAAATAGGATTAAAATGCAGGTTATATATCTCATGTGATTATAAGAGTAAGTTTAATGTGCTTCCAGCCAGTTTATGCCTTCGCCGCAATCAGCGATCAGGGGAACCTGAAGTTTGATAGCGCCTTCCATTTCTTCGAGTACGATTTGTTTCACTTTTTCCAGTTCGTCTTTATGGACATTGAAGTTTAATTCGTCGTGTACCTGGAGAATCATTTTGCTTTTCAGACCTTCGGCTTCGAAGCGGTTGAAGATGCGGATCATAGCCACTTTGATGATATCGGCGGCGCTTCCCTGTATAGGCGCATTGATGGCATTTCGTTCTGCATAACCTCTCACAATGGCATTATGGGAGTTGATATCCGGCAGGAAACGCTTCCGCTTGTAGATTGTCTCCACGTACCCTTTTTCTTTTGCTATCAGAATGCTGTCGTCCATATAGGCACGGACGTCCGGGTATGTCTTGAAGTAGCCTTCGATCAACTCTTTGGCTTCTGCACGGGGGATGTTCAGGCGCTCGGCAAGTCCGAATACGGAGATACCATAGATAATGCCGAAATTGGCCGTTTTGGCTTTCCTGCGCATATCGGAGGTGACTTCTTCAACCGGGATACCGTATATTTTTGCTGCTGTAGCTGCGTGGATATCGGCTCCGCTGCGGAAAGCTTCGATCATATGTGTATCGTTGCTCAGGTGGGCCATGATGCGGAGTTCGATCTGCGAATAGTCCGCAGAGAAGAATATACAGTTGTCATTCTCGGCTGTAAAGGCTTTGCGGATCTCGCGTCCCAGTTCGTCACGCACCGGAATGTTCTGCAGGTTCGGATTGGTGGAGCTGAGGCGTCCGGTCGAGGTGACAGCCTGGTTATAGGAAGTGTGTATCTTGCCGGTCTTCGGGTTGATCAGTTCGGGCAGGGCATCTATATAAGTGCTGAGTAACTTTTTCAGTCCGCGATATTCCAGCAGTTTTCCTACGACAGGATGTTTGGTGCGCATTTTCTCTAATATATCTTCACTTGTGCTGTAGCTGCCTGTCCGGGTCTTTTTTGCTTTCTCTTCTAACTTGAGATGAACAAAAAGGATCTCGCCAACCTGGCGGGCGGAGTTGATGTTGAATTTCTTGCCTGCCAATTCATATATTTCTTTTTCCAGCTTTTTCAGCGTGGCAGTCAGTTCTTCGGATGATTGTTTCAGGGCAACCGTATCTACGGTAACACCTGTATATTCCATTTCTGCCAATACATATATTAATGGCATTTCGATATCGTAGAAAAGAGATTCCAGTCCTTCCTTTTCTAAGTAGGGGGCAAAATAGTTTTTCAGTTTGAGTGTCACGTCGGCATCCTCGGCTGCGTATTCGGCAACCTGGGCGACAGGAACGTCGCGCATGGAAAGTTGTTTCTTTCCTCTCGGACCGATCAGTTCCTCGATGTGCACTGTTTTATATTTGAGGTACGTTTCGGCAAGGTAGTCCATGCCGTGACGCAATTCCGGATTCAGCAGGTAGTGGGCGATCATCGTGTCGAATAACGGGCCGGCTATCCGGATTCCGTATTTGCGGACAACCAGAATGTCGAATTTTATATTTTGTCCGATCTTGAGCGATTTCGGATTTTGGAGGGCAGGAGCGAAGTGGGCGAGTATTTTGTCCGCCTCTTCGCGTTCAGCCGGAACAGGGACGTACCAAGCTTCATTTTCCTTTACGGCGAACGACATTCCGACTAATCCGGCCTTCAATGGGTCGATGCTGTCTGTTTCCGTGTCAAAAGCAAAAAAATCCTGTTCGTTCAAAAAACGGCCTAAATCGGCTCTTTTTTCCTCTGTATCAACGAGATGATAGGTGTGGAGTGTCGTTCTTAAGCTCGCGAGAGTCGAATATTTTGGAGCAGCCGTAGGTTCGGTCGCAAATTCTTCAAAGAGCGAGCCTTGAATCGGGCCGTTTTCGGCCACTTTTTTCTTTTTGCTACTTTTGGCAGGGGTAGCGGTTGTTGTTGAGGTGGACTTGAACTCTGTTTTGACTTTTTCCGGTTCTCCGGATAGCTTGTTAATAAATGTTCTAAATTCTAATTCTGTGCAAATCTCAATCAGACGCTCTTCGTTCATCTTCTCGCGGATGCATTTGGCGGCATCGAACTGGATGGGAACATCCGTCTTGATCGTTGCTAAGAATTTGGAGAAACGAATCTGCTCCATATTCTCGATGACCTTTTTTTGGAGGGAACCTTTCAGCTTGTCGGTGTTCTCTAAGAGGTTCTCGATAGTTCCGAATTCTGTCAGTAGTTTTTGAGCGGTCTTTTCACCGACACCCGGGCAGCCGGGGATGTTGTCCGAACTGTCGCCCATCAGTCCCAAGAGGTCGATCACCTGGTCGACGGAAGTAAGTCCGTATTTGGCCAAGACCTGGGGGACACCCATAATCTCGTAATCTCCGCCGAAACGGGGACGGTACATAAATATATGCTCGGACACCAATTGACCGTAATCTTTGTCGGGCGTCATCATGTAAACCTCGAATCCTTCTTTTTCGGCTTGCTTGGCTACCGTGCCGATTACGTCGTCAGCCTCATAGCGCGGTACTTCCAAAATCGGGATATTATAGGCTTCTATGATGTCCTTAATGTAAGGGACCGATTTGCGGATATCTTCCGGAGTCTCTTCCCGCTGCGCCTTATACAGTTCGTAAGCCTCGTGGCGGAAGGTCGGACCTTTCGGATCGAAGCCTACGGCTATGTGAGTTGGGTTTTCACGTCTCAGGATATCTTCCAGGCTATTGATGAAACCAAAGATGGCCGAAGTGTTCATGCCTTTGGAGTTGATACGCGGATTCTTGATAAAGGCGTAATAGGACCGGTAAATCAATGCATAAGCATCTATGAGGAATAACTTCATCGCTTTTAACACGTTTTAGTGTGACAATTGTCGGTAAATGTACGAAAAAACTCGCTTACTCGATACTTTTTGTTACTTTTGCGCATCTTAGGATCGATTATGAAGGATAGAAGTAAAATAGAGAAACCGGTTGCTGCAGAATTTAAACGTTTCAATGATGAGTTTGCCGCTTCGCTGCGAAGCGAGACGAATCGTCTGCAATCGGCTATTGATCAGATACTGAATGCGAGTGGAAAACATGTCCGCCCTTTGTTGGTGCTGCTGGCTGCGAAAACATGCGGGCAGGTGACGGATCATACGATTAATTCGGCTGTATTACTCGAATTGCTTCATACTGCCACGCTTATCCATGATGATGTTGTTGACGAGACTAAGCAGCGTCGCGGTGTTCCTTCCCTGAATGCTATATTTGATAACCGCATTTCCGTCCTGGTAGGGGATTATGTCCTTTCCACCGCTTTGATCCGTTCCATTCAGACGGGTAATCTGCAAATAATAGGAATTGTTTCGAACTTGGGGCGTGATCTGTCGGAAGGGGAGATCAAACAACTCGAGACTGCCGAAGAAAGCATTATCGATGAATCCTGCTATATGCAGGTGATACGGAAAAAGACGGCGATGTTACTTTCCGCTTGTGCCGAAATAGGGGCTATTTCTGCCAATGCTTCCGATGAAATGGTGAAAAAATGCCGTGAGTTCGGGGAATATCTGGGCTATTGCTTCCAGATTAAAGACGATATATTCGACTATTTTAAAGAAACTAATATCGGGAAACCGACCGGTAATGATATCCGGGAAGGAAAGGTAACGCTTCCTTTGCTGCATGCTTTGCAAACAGGCCCGAAGGAGGAGGTGGACAATTGCCTGCGTATTATTAATGAAAAGGATTTCTCTGCAAAGAATATCGACCTGCTGATCGATTTTGCTAAAGCAAACGGAGGAATCGAATATGCCGGACAGCGGATGCAGGCGTATCATGATAAAGCAGTCGAAGTTCTCCTGACTTTACCCGAGTCGGAGGCCCGTGACGGATTACTGCTACTTGCCGATTATATTGTAGAGCGTCAGAAATAGAATAAAAGAAAGGGGATGCAGACTATTCTGCATCCCCTTTCTTATTATTTCGCTACTTCATATACTTTATATGAGTGGGGCATCAAAGTAATGAGATACCTGTTTGCATGATCCTGCTGGTTTTCGGGTAGCTTTTCAACCAGAGTGCCTTTCAGCATATCTTTCACCGCTTCTATCTTTTTATTGGTTACAAGACGGATTGTAACAGGTTCGTCGCGGAACGATTCTACGATGAAAGTGCCGTTGTCATAAAGGAAAAGGCTTACTTTCGCAGGACCTTCTATATACATGTCCAAATCCTGGCTCAACACACGGCGGTAAGCATTCAACACGCCTTCGGGCAGGTCATACAGGTTTCCGTAATCATCCGGAATAGTCATCACATACAGATTTCCTTTTGAATAAGGGGCCCGCAACAGCATCGGATAACCGCTTACACCTTTCTGCAAGGGGCGTCCGGCGCTCAATATATCCCATGCGTCATTGGTCTGGTAGCGCACTTGCGTGATCAGGATGTCTTTGTCGGCAGTGCCGGCACGTCCGAAGTCATTGACCAGGGCTTTAAGGTCTGAGGCACGCAGTTCGGCTATATCTGCTATTTTCTCGGGAATGGCTGCCAGTAATCCGCTGGTGATGACAACATCGCCGCCTTTTTGCAACTGTTTTTTCATCTTTGAGATAATATCGGCATCGTATTTAGCCTGTTCCGTCAGAAGGATCACTTTCTGGTCTGTCGGGAATTGGGAATACATATCCATCGGAAGGCCGATCATTCCGAGATAGTTCTGCAAAAAGTCATCTCCCAATGAATGGAAAGGTTTGTAGTTCTTGATGCCGATCGGTTTCCCTAATTTGTAGACAAAAGCGTCGATTTGTTCGAGCGATACGCCGGCTACGCGTGCGATTGTCGTCGGAAGAGTCGTGCTGCCGTTCGGCAAAAGGATAGGCTTCATCATTTCGTCGTAGTTGAAGCTGGTACCCATTCCCTGCCAAGGCGTACGGTGGATTTCCGGACGCAGCTTGGTGCCTAATAGTTCGTGATAGGCAAAAAGAGCGATTTCAGGCGCTTTGGCAAACATGCTGAGCCAGAGTTGTTCCGCATAGCGGTCCATCCCCATATTGGAACCACCCGAATCCACCCAGCCACCGAAGTTATGTCCCGGGCGCAGGTTGTCGAAATAACGGATGATATTGTAGCTTAGGTAGTTTTGCAGATGCTGGGCGGAGGAGGGATCGCGTGTCTCCGTGCCGCTCCAGATTCCGTCGAATATCTGTGGGCCGGTGGCGAGGTTGAATCCTAATCCCTGGAAATGGTCGTACCAGTTCGGATATTTGATGATGATCTTCACATTCGGATTCACCTTCTTTGCCGGATTGATGACCAGGTTCTGTCCGGCTTCCGTCATCAGTTCAGTACGATATTGGGTCCAGCTCTTGTCACCTTTTGCCTTGATGTCGATATCGGATTTGCTGCTGGTGAAGAAGAAGTCGTCGAGGATGAAATTGTCAAAGTGCTTGGCTGTGTGTTCGGCTATTTCCTGTACCTTCTTCCGGTGTTCGGGGTTGGAATAGGAGAAGGTCTCGAAGCTGTTCGATTCGTCTATCGTGTAGGTGATACCGCCTCCGACTTCTACGCCTCTGTCCTGGAAGAACTTCTTTGCCTGTTCCAGCGTTTTGTCCGGAACAATCAGCAGGTCACGGTGTGTTTCCAGATAAATCTTGTCTACTTTTACCTGGCTGGAGATAATGGTCCAGGTGGAATCCAACCAATGCAGGTCTTTCATTTTTTCTACTTCGTAAGCCCGCGTATAGACGGATACTTTAAAGCTCTTGTAATTGCCGGCATGCCCCACTAAGGAGATGCCCATGCTCATAATAAGCGCAAGAATTAAGAATCGTTTCATTGTGGTAATTATTTAATATGTGATAGAAATTGGAGGCGGAACCGTTAAGCTCCGCCTTCTTTGTTTTATTTATCCGATAGAAGCTGTTGTGCCGCCAATACCAGGAACATATAATGCGATGAGCCTCCGCCTAACACATATTCGACCTGCTGCCAAAGGTAAGGGAAGACCAGCAGTTCGGGGAAATCCGGACGAATCAGGGCTGTTCCCGAAACCACACCGCCCGGGATATACGACCAATCGGCGCGGTTGAGGCCATAACCGACTGTTGCCGACACTGCACCCACTCCGGATGCAAATGATGCCGTATTCGTGCCCGGATGGCATCCTAAGACGAAATTCAGCGCATTGTACACGTATTCCGGTCCGAAAATGTCCGGATAAGCCGTGTGCAGGAAGTAATGGCGGTAGCCGAACGACTGTATGTCCCAACCGGCTCCCCAGATATGCGGACGATAGGGGATGCCATAAGGTGTTTCAGCCCCTTGCTTATCCAACTCTGTCCGGAAACCGGCTAACGCGTTCCGGACAGCCTTGCTGAAGCCGGCATCGTTCATTTTCTTTTCAGCCCGGCCGATGAACCAACCTACACGGCCGATGTTTTGGGCAATAAAGTCTTTCTCTTTCAGCAGATAGTTCTTGTATTGCTGGTCGCCGGTAGTCAGATAGAGTTCGGTTGCGGCGTGTACCTTTGAGGCTTTTGTCTGTGCCGACTCTTTCGTCACGTCGAAGAGGGTACGGGCGCAATCTAATGCTTGTACGCTCAGGGTATCGTTGAATCCTTTCAAGACGCGTGAAGCGGCAGCCATTTGGGCGGCAGTCGTCAGTTCGCGGTTCGGATTGTCCTCGGTGAAGACCCAGCGGTCGTCTTCGTTTCCGGCTACATTGTCGGTCATGGCGGAAGCATCTCCGAGCAGTACATACTGGCGGAGACCGTTACAGATAATACCTCTGTATAGGCGTCCCAAGGCACGGTAACCGCCGATAACGGTCAGGGCGCCGTTTTCTACCTGTTGCAGCATATCCGGTTTCCCGTCGGTTGATGGATCTCCGTGATCCGGCTGTGCTGGTCGATGGCGGTAGCGTCGTAGTCCACATGGAAGGCTTCATAGGCGAGGGCCAGAATATAGGCTTCTCCGGCCTGCGATTCCACCCGAGGTCGAAGTCGCCTGCATCATGCCAGCCGCCGATGTTCAGGCCGGGGACTACATCGCCCGGATTGTACTTCGTCAGCGTGGAAGGCCCTTGTGCATAGCCGTCGATATGGTTGAAGTTGACAGGTGCCATGCGGGCGTCGTCCATGTGGCAGAAATCATGCCATACGCGGTATTTCTCGTTTACCCGCATGTGGCACATTTGTACCGGGAGGAAGTATTCCAGGACCGGTTGCCAGGCGCCGCGGTCATACACATCTTTTGCAATCCGGAAGATGGAAGAGACGGCATCTCCGTAATGTACCTGGTATAAGCCTTCCTCTTTGATAGACGAGAAGTCGAATTTCAGGTAGTTGTAACGGAGGAATTGTCCCCATTTCTGTCCGGCGGCGGCAAGCACTTCTTTTTCTCCGTCGGGGGTAATTTTGTAGAGCTTCGGTTGCTGAAGTCTTGTATCTCTTTTATCCAGCTCGATAACAGCGACTTTCGGCTGGTTGGGATGATAGCCTAATTGGGTAGTTTGGACAACCGGTGTATAAATCCAATCTTTTACAACGTTGGGCGTGATGACCCACCGGATCGCTTCTTTAGTCTTTCCGGCCGGTACTTCGCTTCGTACGACAAACCAACCGTTGTTGTGGTTCATCCGGCCGTCATATAGTTTAAGGTCGGAGCCTTTCGTTTCGATCGTGTACCGGCTGTAAGGATCATCCGGGCGGACGGTGAAACGTTTTCCGACGGCATAAGGTTCCGACACGATGTCGTCAGCCACAATCGGGCTGTAGCCTTTGCCGGCCAACATCTCCGCAGAGGCTTTCCCTTCCGGATTGAAGTTACCGGTATGCGAGTGGTTGGCCGGTTCGTAGCGCGTAGGTCCGTTCGCCTGCTGTGGGAAAATACCCGTCTGCGTGTCCATAATCCAAGGCTTTCCGAAGAGAGCGCCGGGGAAAAGTTCGAGGTTGAATCCGACCTTTCCGATAAATTCCTGTGGTATGGGACGATCCAGGTCGACTGTGACGACAACCGAACCGCCTTCTCCCTTAATCGTTACGGTGTAGTTGAATGCCAAATCAGGGTAAATCATCGGGTTAAATCCCGTCAAATGCCGTGAAGAATCAGGGAAACTCAAACGGGCCGTGATGGTGTTGGCTACGGGATCTAAATCCCGCTTTCTCTGTTTCGGGACCGGCTGCCATTGGCCGGGTGTAGGTTCGAGGCGAATATCTCCATTAGTGGCTACCCGGTGTCCATGCATGATCAGGGAAACACCACCCTGATGGCCTTCCGGATAAATGTCGTCGAAGCCCATTACATTCACACCCTGGTTTTGGAAATAACCTTCCGGTCCTAATTTAAACTCTTGTGCCGTTGCAGGGAGTATACTCATCATTCCTCCCAGGCATAAAATACTCATTAGTCTTTTCATGTGTAAATCATATTATTATTAGTGATAACCGGTCATCCGGTCGCTGTTCCTTCTGATCGGTCTTGTGATTTTTCAAAGGATTTCCTGGCTTTTTACTTACAGTTAACGCATGAGCATAAAGCTCCCGACTGAATTGAGAAATATTAAAAGGTCCAAAGAAACACTGTCACTTATCTATCTAAGTGGCTATAAAGATATGATTTATATTGCAATAAAATCTTTTCTTCCTGATTTTTATTGAGGTGATAATCAATGATTGTTCCTGTGATTGGCGTGTTAACCGAAAGTGTCTTTTTGTTTCATCACGATGAAACTTTTGTTCCCTTGTGGTGAAACTTTAGTTTCATGCCGAAGAAACTAAAGTTTCAGACTTGGGAAACAAGTGAAACTTTTTAAGGAATTTTTACTGTTATGCTTACTTCCCTAAACGTTGCTCAATGTCTTCCACCAGGCTGCTTGCACCGATACGGAACAGGTCTTTATTCAGCCAGTCGTTGCCTAAGACCTCTTTCACGAGCGTGTAGTAGCGGACAGCATCTTCTGCTGTACGGACACCGCCTGATACTTTAATGCCGACAGGTTTTCCTGTGATGGAATGGTACTTTTTCAGAACCTGGCACATCGTATAAACGGCTTCTGGGGTTGCGCCGGGATAACCTTTACCTGTGGATGTTTTGATGAAATCGGCGCCGGAATAGAGGGCGAGGATTGCGGCTTTCCGAATGCTTTCCGGAGTTACGAGGGCACCGGTTTCGAGGATTACTTTCAGCTTGGCGTCGCGGCAGCTTTCTTTGATTTCCTGGATTTCCTCGGCAATCTCTTCGTAGTTCTCTTCCATGAAATAGCCTAAATTCATCACTACGTCGATTTCATCAGCTCCCTGCATGACTGCCATTGCGGTCTCGGCAATCTTTATTTCCATAAATGTCTGGGAGGAGGGGAAGCCTCCGGCAACAGATGCAATCTTCACGTCCTGGGCAGCAAGTGCTTGCTTGACCGTTTCTACGAATAGGGGATAAGTACAGATGGCAGCTACGTTTGGAACGTCCGGGCGAGTACCTTCAAAGTCGTTTACCTTGTCCACCAGCTTCCAGATGCTTTCTTTTGTGTCGATGCTGGTGAGGGAAGTCAGGTCGATGAAACCGTGTATCTGCTTCAGTACGTCCGGCGTGAAGTTCTCTTTTCCGTGCTTTTCGAGCAGTGTTTTTACCCGTTCGGCAACCTCTTCGGGCGAGCCGGCCGGTTCAAACTTGGCAAAGGCCTGCTGATATTTGTCGGTGTGGAGATGTTCGGTGTCTTCATCGTGGTGATGATGTCCGCATCCACATTCATGATCGTGTTCGTGTGCCATATCTTATAGTTTTTTATTGTTTATATGTCGTTCTTTATCGCGGTCGGTCTTCTTCTGCAGATTCTTTTCGAAAGCGGCAGTCATATCGACGCCTGTCTGGTTGGCGAGGCAGAGCAATACCCATAAAACATCCGCCATTTCATCGCCTAAATCGCGGTGCTTATCGCTTTCCTTAAAGGACTGTTCGCCGTAGGTACGGGCCATGATGCGTGCCAGTTCTCCGACCTCTTCCGTCAGGATTGTCATATTCGTCAGTTCGTTGAAGTAGCGGACGCCATACGTTTTGATCCAGCTGTCCACTTGCTCCTGTGCCTGTTTAAGCGTAACTTCTGCCATATTATTCTTTATTTTGTGAGTCGATCCAAATCGTAACAGGGCCGTCGTTGAGAAGCTCCACTTTCATATCGGCGCCGAATGTGCCTGTCTGTACCTCTTTGCCGATTTGCAGGGCCATTTCCGCGCAGAAGGCTTCGTACATCGGAATCGCTATGTCTGGCTTGGAGGCATGGATGTAGGAGGGACGGTTCCCTTTCTTGGTGGAGGCATGCAGCGTGAACTGGCTGACCACCATTACTTCGCCTTCCGTTTCGATTACGGAACGGTTCATAACGCCGTTTTCATCGTCAAAAATGCGCAGGTTGGCAACCTTCTTGCACAACCATTCGATGTCTTCCCGGGTGTCGCGGTCTTCAACGCCGACCAGCACAAGCAGCCCTTTCCCTATTTTAGACTTCAATTGCCCGTCTATGGTGACCGAGGCGTGCTGTACCCGTTGTATCAATGTTCTCATATCTTTATTTTAAACCATTTATTAAAGCATTTGTTTTGGCTTCTCCGATTACTGCCTTCAGTTCGTCGAAGCTGGCTTCGCGTATTCGCTTTACACTCTTAAAGTGGCGTAAAAGTAATACTTTTGTCTTTTCTCCGATCCCTTTTATGGCGTCTAATTCCGATTTTGTCTGGTTCTTGCTTCGCTTGTCCTTGTGGAAAGTGATGGCGAAACGGTGTACTTCGTCCTGCATCTGGGTGAAGAACTTGAACATGAAACTTTGTATCGGCATACCGATCGTTTCGGGAGGGAAGCCGAAAAGCAGTTCCGACGTCCGGTGCTTGCCGTCTTTTGCAAGGCCGGCAATCGGAATGTTGAGGTGGAGTTCATCCTGAAGAACTTCGCGTACGACTTCCATTTGCCCCTTTCCACCGTCCGTAATGATCAGGTCGGGCAGGGGAGACTCTTCGTCTATGGCGCGCTGGTAGCGGCGGCGTACAACCTCTTTCATGGAGGCGTAATCGTCCGGGCCGACAACTGTCTTGATATTGTATTTCCGGTAATCTTTCTTCGATGGTTTCGCCATTTTGAAGACAACACACGCGGCCACCGCATCGCTCCCTTGTATGTTTGAATTGTCGAAACACTCGATATGGGCGGGTAGTTTAGGCAGATGCAGGGTGTCTTGAATTTCTTTAAGAAGGCGCGTGCTGCGTTGTTCCGGATTCAGCTTTTCTGCCTGTTTCAGTTTGTCTACCTTGTATTGCTTTACATTCATCTCGGAAAGCTCGACCAGTTTTTTCTTGTCTCCGCGTTGGGGCACTGTGATCGTCACGTTTTCCAGCTCTATATCTAACGGAAAAGGAATAATGATTTCGCGTGCCGTACTTTTAAAGCGGTTGCGCATTTCGATAATGCCCAGGCTGAGGAGGTCTTCTTTCGATTCATCCAAACGCTTCTTGTATTCGAAGGTGTAGGCCTGGACGATGGCTCCGTTCCCGATATGCATGTAGTTGATGTAAGCGGAGTTCTCGTTTTCGGCCAGCGAGAAGACATCTATATTGTGGAGCATCGGTGTGACGACCGTCGATTTGGCCCGGTAATTCTCGATGACTTCGTACTTTTCTTTAATCTTTTGCGCTTCCTCGAACCGTAATTCTCCGGCAAGGATTTGCATCTGTTCGTAGAGATGCTTGCTTATTTGTGAAATGTTTCCACGCAGGATTTCTTTTATTTCAGAGATGTTTTGCTGGTATTCTTCCAGTGTCTGCAATCCTTCGCAAGGCCCTTTACACCGTTTGATGTGATATTCCAGGCAAACTTTATAGCGTCCTTCGGCGATGGATTCGGGAGTAAGAGGATATTTGCAGGTTCGTAACGGATATAATTCTTTCAGCATTTGTAGCATGACCTTTGCTGTGTAAACGGAAGGATAGGGGCCGTAATAGCGCGAGCCGTCCCGAACGATATTCCTTGTTTGGAATACGCGCGGGAAATATTCGTTCTTGACAACAATGGACGGATATGTCTTGTCGTCTTTCAACAGCACGTTATATCGGGGACGATATTGTTTGATCAGATTGTTCTCTAAAAGGAGAGCGTCTTCTTCGGAATCGACAACGATGTATTTTATGTCCCGTATCTGCTTGACAAGAACGCGCGTCTTGTTGCTGTCGTGCTCCTTGTTGAAATAGGAGGAGACACGGCGCTTCAGGTTCTTTGCCTTTCCTACATAAATGATCGTCCCTTTATCGTCGAAATACTGGTAGCACCCCGGCGATTCAGGGATGATGGAAAGTATTGTTTTTATATGTTCCTCGGTTGCGCTCATTCTCTTTTATGTATGTTTCTGTCCTATTCTTAGTGTTTTACGCTATTCTTGTTAAAGTAAATGTTTCACGTGGAACATTCTGCCTTTAGCGACCAAGCATCACCAATAGGATGTTTATGTCGCTTGGCGAGATGCCCGGAATACGGCTTGCCTGAGCAATGGTGTCCGGGTCTATCCGCGTCAGCTTCTGGCGGGCTTCCGTCGATAAAGACTGGATAGAATTATAATCGAATTTACCTTTGATGTGGATATTCTCCAAGCGGCTGATCTTGTCAGCGATGATCTGCTCGCGACGGATATAGCCGCTATACTTGATCAGTATTTCTGCCGCTTCGATAATCTCTTCTTTGCGTGAAACCGGAACTTTGTCCAAAACCTCGCGGAAGGCAGGAACAAGTTCTGCCATATTTTCCAACGTGACTTGCGGACGCGGAATTAATTCGATCAGCTTGCAGCCGTGTGAAAGGGGAGTCGTGCCCAATGCCTCCAAACCGCTGTTTATGTATTGCGGCTTGATGGAATAGTTTTCGGCAAAAGAGATGATCGCATCCCGCTTGCTCTTTTCTCCGTGAGCAGGTCGTAACGATCTTGTTTTGCCAGACCGATCTTGTGTGCTTTTTCCGTCAAGCGCATATCCGCATCATCTTGGCGAAGCAAGATGCGGTATTCGGCGCGGGAGGTAAACATACGGTAAGGCTCGTCTACGCCTTTTGTGACGAGGTCGTCTATCAATACGCCGATGTAGGCTTCGTCGCGGCCTAATATGAACGGTTCGCCGCCATGGCAATTGATGTGTGCGTTGATGCCGGCGATCAGGCCTTGTCCGCCTGCTTCCTCATATCCCGTCGTCCCGTTGATCTGTCCGGCGAAGAACAGGTTATGGATTTGTTTTGTTTCCAGATTATGCTGTAGCTGTGTCGGGTCGAAGAAGTCATATTCGATGGCATATCCCGGACGGTAAATCTGTATGTCGCGAAATGCCGGTATTTGTTGCAGGGCACGCAACTGGATATCGAGGGGCAGGGAAGAGGAGAAGCCGTTCAGGTAATATTCCTGCGTCGTTTCGCCTTCCGGCTCCAGGAAAAGCTGATGCTGGGGTTTGTCTGCAAACGTAACGATCTTTGTCTCGATGCTGGGGCAATAGCGCGGGCCGATGCTTTGAATCTGTCCGTTGTACAGCGGAGAGTCGGGGAGACCCTGGCGCAAAACTTCGTGACAGGCCTCATTTGTGAATGTCGTCCAACAACTGAGCTGTTTCAAAACACGGTGTGAAGTGTCCATATAGGAGAACTTGTGGAAGTCGTTTTCCCCCGGCTGTTCCGCCATTTCATCGAAGTGGACGCTTCGTGCATCGATGCGCACAGGTGTCCCGGTCTTCATCCGTTCAGATTTGATGCCTAACGAAACCAATTGCTCGGTCAGCCCGGTTGCAGCCGGTTCGGCTATACGGCCGCCGCGCAACTGCGTACGTCCGATATGAAGCAGGCCGTTCAGGAAAGTCCCGTTTGTAAGCACTACGCTTTTGGCACGGAACTCGACGTCCATATAGGTTTTTACGCCGCATACCGTGTCTCCATCGAGTAAAAGCTCGCGCACGGTATCCTGCCAGATATAAAGGTTCGGAAGGTTCTCGAGTATTCCCCGCCAGCATTCGATAAAGCGGGCGCGGTCGCTTTGCGAACGCGGACTCCACATAGCCGGCCCTTTGCTCTTATTCAGCATACGGAACTGGATGGCTGTATGATCCGTCACAATTCCCATATAACCGCCTAAAGCGTCGATTTCACGGACGATCTGCCCCTTGGCTATACCACCAACCGCCGGATTGCAGCTCATTTGCGCAATCTTGTTCATATCCATTGTTATGAGAAGTGTCTTCGAACCTAAGTTGGCTGCAGCCGCTGCGGCTTCACAGCCTGCGTGTCCGGCACCTACCACGATCACATCGTAATTGAAAGTCATTGTCCTAATTATCTTTGTTTTTGCAAAGATAGTGCAAATCGAATGCATTTTGTATGGGTTTTTGGTTATATTTGTAAATCTTGGAATATCTAAGTAATACCTAAAGAATGACATTATGGAAGCCCGGATCTCTTCTTCAACGATGGATAGTACCAATAAGATAAAAACATCAGTCACGCTTTTTATCTTATATGGCGTTTGCTTATTCCCGGCCTACTATGGAGATCTGTATGCATTGCTTGGCATGTTTGCTTTTAGCACCCTCCTCTCTTTTACTACTTGGGGCTTTATGCCGAAACGCTTTATCGTGGATGGGGAAAAGCTGACAATCGACACACCCTTTCGGAAATATTATATCCGTATCGAAGAGATCATTTCGGCACGAGAAGTAGATCAATCGGATTTAGGAGTTGGGATCCGTTCGTTCGGTTCCAGCTGGTTGTTTGGTTATCTTGGATATTTCTCTTTTACCATTATCGGACATGTGAAGATCTTTGCCCGTCGTTCCAATAACTGCATTCTGATTACGACAGCCGGTCGTGGAAACTTTATCATCGCCCCCGACGATCCGGAATTTATCAATTACCTGAATCGGGCAATACTATGGAGATAGGAACAGGAGGGTGGTTTATAACTGCTTTAGAACTTCCAGCACATAGTTGCGCCGTTGCCGGGAGATACTGACGGTCGAACCGTCTTTCATCCGGATATAGCCGCCGTCCGTTTTGATGAAACTTCTGATTTCATCCAGATTGATCAGATGTGACTGATGGACGCGGAGGAAATTGTAGGGCGTTAGTAATTCGTCAAACTCCTTGAGTGTTTTGGAAACAATCAGTTTTTCTCCGGACTTCAGGTAGAAGGTCGTATAATTGCTTTCCGATTCGCAGCGGATGATAGAACCGATCTCCACAAACTCTATTTTGTCGGCTACGGACAAAGCTATTTTCTTCTGCTTGTCCAGTGCCCGGACGTTCTGTAGCAGGTTTTGCATCCGCTTATTTTCCTGTTTCCTGAGAATAACCTGTACCGCTTTATCGACCGCATGTACCAGCTCTTCCGGGTCGATCGGTTTCAGCAGGTAATCGAGTGCACTGAAACGGATGGCCTGGATTGCATAGCTGTCGTAGGCTGTGGTGAAGATCACTTCAAACGAAATATCCGGGAGACTTTCCAACAGGCTAAAACCGGTATCATCCCCCAGCCGGATATCCAGAAAAAGGATATCCGGTTTTGTTTCGGGGAGGATGCTACGGGCTTCGGTCACGGAACTGCAGATCGCCGAAATCCTGATTTGCGGACAATAGGTTTCAACCATACGGAGCAGGTTTTCCCTATTCCCCTGTTCGTCTTCAACGATTGCTGCAGTTATTTTCGTTTCCATATTTCGTCTTGTTATAAAGGAATGGATAATCGGACATGGCAACCGGAAACAGATTCTTTCTCCTGTCTGTTTTCAATTGTAATACTGATTTCCGTATTATATAAAGTCTTTAATATCTCGAATTGGCTGCTGATGGCACGGATGCCGAAGCCTCCGTCTGTGTCTGTCGCTATTCCGGGACCGTCGTCTGTAATATCGATTACCAGCACTTGCTTCTGCAAAGATAATCGAATTATGATTTCTCCTTCTCCCCGTGGAGCGATTCCGTGCTTTACGGCGTTTTCAACGAACGGCTGTATCAGCATTCCCGGTATTTCGATCAGTTCCGGTTTGATGTTTTCATCAATAGCGAACGAGTAGGAGAAGGGGAAACGAAGCTGCTCGAGTTTCAAATATAACTGTAATTGTTCGAGCTCATCGGAAAGAGGCACTAACTTCTTTTCGGAAGTCGCCAATACTTTCCGCAGCAAACGCGAGAAGTCGATCAGGTATTTGTTCGCTTCCTGATTGGCCGAACGGTTAATCAGATTCTGGATCGAACTTAATGCATTAAAGATGAAATGCGGATTCATCTGGGAACGGATCGCGCGGAGTTCAAGCTCGGAGATATGCCGCCGGTTGCGTTCCTCTTTCCGCTTACTTCTGGTCCGGAAATAGTAAACGAGACCGATGATTACAATGACTAAGAGCGAACCTAAAACACCTTCTTTGAATCCTTTTTTGAAATCACTCATCGACTCGTCTACTCTGTTCAGGTCCTTTTGCAGTACTTGGAGGAGTGGCTTTTGAGGATCAAATAACCAATTGCCAAATTTGCGATAGAGGATGGTCCCGTCTTCACGCATCAGGATCGTCATGGTGCTGAACCCTTTACGTTTTAATTCCTCGATTTGCTGGTCGGGGATCGCTTTGTAAGGCTTTACCCGATTGGCATTATGATCGGAGAATTTGGCGTATAGTTCGAGCCGTACGGCGGATGATATCCCATCTGATTCAAGGCGTTTCTGAAAATCAAGCGCGTTTTGGAGTCCCGATGCGGGAAGGCCTCCCTGTGTCGATAAAAATAGCAGGATATATTTCCGGTCGCTTCCTTCTTCAGCTTCAGATTGTCGACTATCATAAGGCCACTCTCCCGGATGTTTCTTCCGGCTTCGAAAGGTAAGAACTTATTGTATGCGGAGGTCAATATATTTGTCAGGCTGGTATCTGGGCAGGAGCTGATAAAATCATTATAGTCTTCTTCTATTTCAGATAACATACTGTCGTACATGATACTCCCTAAAGTCGCCTCGTTTATCACATATTGGGGGAAACCGGAGAAAATCTGTTTGTTCAGAAGATAGTTCTCCTGTGGGGTTAATTCTTTCTCCTTATTCAGGCATAGGTTATCCGATTTGAGCTCCTGTTTCTTATAGAGTGAATATCCGTACAGGAAAGAATAGTAACATGTGGCAAACGGTTTTTTCGTACTGTATGCAAAGTCGATGAGTGGATTGACCGATGCGAAATGAGGCGCTTGCCAGTCGAGCAGGCCGCTTTTATGCCAGGCCTCTTTGTCGGTCGCTTTCATATAGCGCATAAGGACAAGCATTCCTTCAAAGTATTGCTCCGAACGTTCGAATACCTTTTTCCAATAGGGGTCCATATTCTTAAAGTCATCGTTCTCTAACGCAGCTTGAAAAAGGGCGTTGCGGGACTGGAAGTCTTTTTTCATCTGGTCGGGAGAGTCGAAGTCAAGGTTACGTATGTCAGATTCGTATATGTTGGCAAACCGTACGAAACTGTATTGAAAGTTGTTTTGCTCGCTTCCTCGTCCCATATAACGCATATTGTGTGTCTTTTCATATAATTCTTTGTCCTGAATAATGGAATCTCCGGGAGTAAGCAGCAGTGTCATTCGTTCTCCGACTTTATAATCAGTCGGGTAGGCAATAAATATTTTTTTATGGACAGTCGAATCTTTGGATGCCTCGAAACTGAAGTTGCTTACGGTAAATTCCGTATTCGGAGGAAGTTCAAATGATGCATCGACAATCCGTGCATCCGGAGTTAACCGGATCGTGCCGTCTTTTTCCCATTTGGCCGGGAAATTATCAAATAAGAAGGTCGAAAACCTGTCGAATTTTATGTCGTCTGCTCCTATATCTGTGGAGTTGGCAGGCATCCCTGTCCCTCTTACTCCGAAAGGAATATAGGCCATTGTGTACGTATATAGATAATCTTCTTTCTTGAAAGTTTTTGTTTTTCCGCTTTTCCGGTCGTATGTGAAACGCGCAATCAGCTTGCCTGCCTCATTCTCTTCGACAACAAGATCCTGCATATAGCGGCTGTCGAAATAGGAAAAACCGGGGTTCTCTTTATCATTCCGGCAGTCATATACATTTTCAAGCGTATAGTCCATGGTGAGCGTTTTAGCATTTATATCCGTTACGGTGCCCCGAATGGTAATTCTCCGGATGTTTTCTGCCCGCCAGGGAACTTCCTCTTTGAGGCCGGGGGCGATGTAAGGATAGTAGTTGACAGACTCAATTACCACCCAATCGCCTTTTTTCAGGGAGTCGGGTGTATAGGGCTTGAACGTCTCGGCCGAACCGATTTGTGCCAGAAAGACAAGAAGGAATAGGAGTACTGTTTTCATGACTGTAAAAATAAGATGAATAATTTAATTACAGTCCAAATGTATTCAGCAAAGGCCAGTATCCGTCCGGCAAATGAGCAGATAACGGGTTTGGGTGAGTAACAGGTGAAATAAAAGATAGTTGCATATTGTTGATTTTATTCCTAACGTTTTATAAGCTTTTATGTTTTATCAGCATAATAACCGGATTGGAATCTTCGTCCAGTTTAGATGCGATTTCTTTAAGTTTCCCTTTGAGTTCTCCTTTGTTGTAAGATTCAACAAGTTGGTAGGCTTCTAAAGAGTTCCATGATGTAATTTCGTGATTTATGGGTTTAATCATACTCATATAGATTTCCTTTTTTGTTGTAAAATCCCCATTGTATACAGTATATCCGGAAAAAGACTGTTCTTTTGTATCGTACATGAAATATTTACTTGGAAATCCTTCTTGTGTGTCCCAGTCATATATATTTTTGATTGATTCCATAAAATAGTAGCGATCCGAAACTAACCGGATAATCAAACCCTCTTCCGGATTCATGGATTGAATTGACGGTGTTCTTGCAATAAAAGGATGCAAGCTGTAGTCCGGCATACAGGTGTATACCGTATCAGACGAAAGTTCTGAAAGTATCCAATTGTCATTGAAAGGGAAGATGGAATAGTAACGACCAGGTCCGGCCCCGATCACTGCTTGACCGTTATTTTCCCCTGTCTTTTTTATTTGACTTAAGAACTTTTTTTCTTTAAATGGAATTTTTATCTCTTGGGAAATGTGCCCATCCTGTTTGGATATAAGTACAAACGGAAGCTCTTTATTATATTCGTCGTAGCAAATTAAATGTTGTCTGTCATAATTGAATATGTCGCTATAAAATTGGGAATCCGTACCGTTTTTATGTTTAAAACTTCTTTTAAAGTTTCCGTACAAATCATATACAACGATCTTTTTTCCTAAGATATCATTTACGAACATCTCTTTGTTCTCTTCATCCAAATTAATGCTGTAAAGACTTATATATTCTTCACCACTTTGTCCTTTACGATTTATCTTCCGTATGGCCTTCCCGGTTCTGTCATATACAAAAATATTCCCGTCATTAATCCGGTTCCTGTTTTTTACTAATACAAATTCCTTGCCTATATCCAATACGATACCTTGATTAATAAACTCATCGTTCGTTTCCAACGCAATATATTCAACATCCATAAAGTCCTGAAGTATCAATTCCTTTTTTGGGGAATAATTCTTAACAATATTAACCGTAATGAAATCATTACTGCCTGTCTGTTTTTGCCCTTTACTTTCCGGCACTGTTACCAGAAAAAGAATGATTACTAAAGTTATATTTATTCTTTTCATATTCTATACCTGTATTTGATAATCAATAATATAACCTGGAGGTTACTTTTTGTGTTTGACCAACATAATCACCCGATTATCATCCTCCTCCAATGTCGCGGCAACTTCTTTCAGTTTGCCTTTCAACTTCCCTTTTTCATAATCTCTGCAAAGTTCGAAAGCGTTTAGAGTAGCCCATAATTCGCCTTTGGAATTGATAGGGGTCAGCATAGACATATAAAATTCTTTTTTATAAGAATAATCGCCATTGTATATGATATACCTAAAGAAATCCTTTTCCTGTGTATCATACACAAGGTACGTTCTCGGAAACCCCTCTTCTTTGCTGAAATCATATACATTCTTTATGCTTTCCATGAAATAATAACGATCGGAAACCAACTTTAAAGTCAGGAAAGATTCCGGATTCATGGTGTGGACAGGTGGTGTTCGCACAATAAACGGACGTAAGCTGTAATCGGGCATTAATGTGTAGATTGTATCAGACGAGGGTTCTAATAGAATCCAGTTACCCTTAAAAGGAGTAACTCTACTGTATTCACCTGGTCCGGCAGCCCTTGTTCCTCCTTCATGTCTTAAAAGTTGAATAAACAACTTTTTCTCTTTAAATGGAGTTTTAATCTCTTTGGTTATACTCCCGTTTTGCTTCGAGACGAGCAGAAATGGAATATCGTCATTACATTCATCGTAACAAATCAGATTCTCTTTATCATAATTGAATATTTGCCCGTAAAACTGGGTATTACCTTCCTGCTTCTGTTTAAAACTTCGCTTAAAATTTCCCTCTAAGTCATAAACCTTTATTTTTCTTGCCCAATGATCGTTTAGAAACATTTCATTGTTTTCCTCATCCAATGTAATGCTTGTAAAAGATATGTATTCTTCTCCTCCTTGCCCTTGACGGTTTATCTTACGGATGGCTCTTCCCGTCCGGTCATACACAAAAATATCTCCGTCTTTCCGATAGTTTGCCACTATTATGAATTTTTCGCCTACAGCCTGTACAAAGCCTTGATTAACAAAATCATCGTTTGTTTCCAGCGGAATATACTCCACATCCATGAAATCTTGAAGAACCAATTCCTTTTTAGGAAAAGAATTTTTTGTGATGTCAACCGTGATCAAGTCGTCTGTCGTTTGATTCTGTCTTTTGCAACCTGTCGTTATTAACAGAATAAATAGAAAGAAAATAGTTGTGCCTTTCATGCCGGATAATTTATTGTGTTACTAATCCCTTATTTGCCTGTTTCCAAGATTAGATTCAAATCTATGTGATAATATCGGGAGGGTATCCGGCAAATGAGCAAATGGCGGTTTTGGATGAGTAACAGGCGTTTTATTCATTCCTGAAAAGTACCGGAAGCGTATATTTCATATTCACCTTCTTTCCGTTTTGTGAAATGCCTGTCAGAATTTACGAAAGCCGTATTTGTGCAATTCGTTTTTAGCAAGCATACATATTATGTATCCCTTTCAATAACATTTTCCCGCCCATGAGGAATGAAAAGCCGATTAGCGGAATGCCGACAGCCAGCAAGGTAATTGCGCCCGGTTCCGTACCTAATGGAAACTCGGAATATTCGGACAGCAAAGCAAGGAACATAAACAGTGAACCAAATGTAAAAATGGTACCGAGCAGGAAACGGCTCCAAGTATTATTCCGGAAAAGTTGCATCAGCAATAAAATAACGATCGCCAGGGAAACCAGAGTGGTAACCGTATTTCGGGAATGCCAGCCGGAGGTAAACAGGCAAGCGATATCACTAATCACCAGCAGGGAGAAGAGGGTGATATACCAGATTTCAGGGAATGAGTTGATAAATCTCTTGATCCGGTTTGTTGCGATTGATGTGTTCATAATAATATGTTTGATGTTTATATCCATAGAACGTGGGGTAGAAGGCTTTAGTATAGTTAGCTTTTGTTTTTTATCTAATTGCAGGATATTCGAAGGGTGGGGTATTCTGTTAAATTTTACAATAACCCCCCTTTTCGGCTGTTTTTCTATTTCGTCTGAAATTCTGACTCATTTTGGATTGACTTTTTTTACGATTTTAGCTTTTTTGTCTGACAACAGATGAAATTAGATGCCAAGGTCGTTCAGGAAAGTATGCAATTTGATTACCGAAAAGCGAAAACACCGACAAAGTGATAAAGCTTAACTCCCGGAGAATCGAATATTTGAAAATAAAACGGACGGCGTTCCAAATATCCCAAGGAAATTCAGGTGCTTTTTTGCCCTTAAAACGGTCCTCTTTCCGATTACGACCGTCCAAATCGCTATTACGACCGTGCTAATCTTCGCGAGGTGCCGAGTGCACTACACATTAGTACGGTCGTAATGGCAAAGAGGACGGTCGTAATTGCTGGAAACACTCAAAAAAGGCGAAAAAGTCCCTTTTTGAGGTCAAAAAAACGGATTAACATTTGTTTTGTTTCGACTGTCTTTTGAGCCTGAAAAAAGCGTTTTATACAATAAGTCCCTTTCATTCCTCCGGTAGCATTGCCAGCGCCTTGTCTTCGTTTGCCTCCATGATTTCGCGTTCTCCCGGACCTTTGTCGTTGATGCCGCAGAGGTGGAGGATACCGTGGATGATGGTGCGGTGGAGCTCTTCATTGTAGTCGGTATGGAATGTTTCGGAGTTGGTCCGGACAGTGTCCAGGCTAATGAACAGGTCGCCGGAGATTTTATCCCCGCTGGTGTAGTCGAAGGTGATGATATCCGTGTAATAATCGTGCTGGAGGTATTGGCGGTTTACTTCCAGGATTTTCTCGTCGGAACAGAAGATATAGCTGATATCGCCCGTTTTCTTCCCGTACGTGGCGGCTACTGCCTTGATCCAGTTGCTGACCGTTCTCTTTTTGATTGCCGGAAGCTTCGTGTCTTCCGCGTAAAATGCTATTGCCATATTGTTATTCTTTTCTTTATTCTTTTCAATTATTCTCAGCCAAAAAACAGGTACGTCATCGCAACCGCCGCAATCGCCCCGGCAAGGTCTGCCAACAGGGAACATTGTACCGTGTAGCGTGTATTGCGTATGCCGACGCTGCCGTAATAGAGGGCGACGACGTAAAAGGTCGTGTCGCTCGAACCCTGCACGATGGAGGAGAGGCGGCCAACGAACGAGTCGGCCCCGTATGTGTTCATGGCGTCGAGCATCATTCCCCGTGCTCCGCTGCCGCTAAGCGGTTTCATCAGCATTGTGGGCAGGCCTTCTACGAATTTCGTGTCTAATCCAGCGGCCGAAACTCCCATGCGGATGCCGTCTATCAGAAAATCCATCGCGCCCGAAGCTCTGAATATTCCGATGGCAACCAATACGGCGATGAGGTAGGGAATGATGGTGACAGCTGTCTTGAAACCTTCTTTGGCTCCTTCGATAAACGTGTCGTACACATTGATTTTCTTCCGGATTCCACTGATGATAAAGCCACAGATAATCGTGAAAAGCAATGTATTGGCAAACAGGGTGGAGTAGAGGGACACCTGTTCCTGTTCCAGCGAGTTGAACAGCCAGACCAGTCCGCCGATAAACAGCGCCAGCCCTCCGAAAAACAGCAGTAGGTTCCGTTGCAGGATATTGATCCGCTGCTTGATGCAGACGGCCAGTATGGCGACAAGGGTGGAGGTGAAGGTCGCCAGCATGATCGGAAGGAATATATCCGAAGGGTTGGCTGCTCCCATCTGTGCCCTGTACATCATGATGGTGATCGGGATCAGTGTCAGGCCCGAAGCATTGATACAAAGAAACATGATCATCGGGTTGCTGGCGGAATCCTTTTCCGCATTCAGCTCCTGGAGCTGCTGCATCGCCTTCAGCCCCATCGGTGTGGCGGCGTTATCCAACCCTAAAAGGTTTGCCGAAAGGTTCATGAAGATGGAACCTGTCACGGGATGATCTTTGGGGATTCCCGGGAAGAGCTTGCTGAATACGGGAGCTGCCAGGCGGGCAAAGGACTGGATCACACCTCCTTTTTCCCCGATTTTCATAATGCCGAGCCAGAGGGACAGGATTCCTGTCAGGCCGAGGGATATCTCGAACCCCGTCTTTGCCGAGGCAAAAGAGGCATTGATGATTTGGGTGAACACTTCCGTGTCTCCGCCGATGACGAGTTTGCAGAGTGCTACCACGAAGGCTATCAGAAAGAAGGCAATCCAGATGTAATTTAGAACCATAGCTGTTGTTGACAGGTAATAAGATACTTGTTCATGGTTACAAAAATAGGAAATAATCGGCTTTATCGGAAAAAGATGCCGAGAAATGGGCAATTGTTTGTTTAGTTGTAAAAAGCTGACTACATTTGAAAGATGAATACTTGTGTTTTATCAATTCAAATTTAGAGTGAAGTATGAGGAATAGAATTGGGTTAGCCTTTCTGCTTATATGGTTTTCTGCAATGGCTTTTGCAGCCGATTATACCTATGAGCGTAATGTCTCTTATCGTGGGAATGCGGAGGATGAATATGCCTCCAAGATGTGCCGTCTGGATATCGCTTACCAGCCGGGAGTGAAAGATGTGCCGGTTGTCGTCTGGTTTCATGGCGGCGGACTGACGGGTGGAAGCCGGGAAGTCCCGACGCAACTGTTGACGGATAATATGGTGGTCGTCGGTGTTGAATACCGCCTGTCGCCACATGTGAAAACGATGGATATCGTGGATGATGCCGCCGCAGCAATCGCCTGGGTGTTCGATAATATCGGCAAATACGGGGGCAACACCTCCTCTATCTATATCGCCGGCCACTCTGCTGGAGGTTATCTGGTCGATATGGTCGGCCTGGACAAGAAACTGCTCGCCCGTTATGGGAAAGATGCCGACAAGCTGGCCGGAATCATCCCTTTCAGCGGCCAGGTGATCACGCATTTCGAAACCCGCAACCGCCAAGGCTGAACCCCTTGCAGCCTACGATCGACGAGACAGCGCCTTTGTATCATGTGCGGAAAGACTGCGCCCCCATCCTGATCCTCTCCGGCGATCGCGAAAAAGAACTCTATGGCCGCTACGAAGAAGCCGCCTACTTCTACCGTCTCTTCAAACTCTTAGGCCATCCCGATGTGACCCTTTATGAATTAGGCGGTTTTGACCACGGCTCCATGTGTGCGGCCGGTTTCCCGCTCGCCATCCAGTTTATCAGAGAGCACGAAAAGAAGAAATAAAGTAATAGATAATTTTGTACTTTTGTATTTGATAAAAGAACTGCTTATGACAAAGATATTAGTTACCTACGACATGTTCCGCGAGGGTTTTACCGAGCTGGAAAGCAAGTATGAGGTTACTTTTCCGGAAGGAAGAGACTTCACGTATGAAGAAGTTTTTGAGATGATACCGGAGTACGATGTGTTGTGCTCGATGTTCGATTTCCCTGTAAACAAGGAATTGGTGGATCATGCACCCAATTTGAAATTAGTGGCCAACTATGCCGTCGGCTATAACAATATCGACGTTGCCTATTGCCTCGAAAAAGGCATTACGGTTGCGAATACTCCCGACCCGGTAACAGCCCCTACTGCCAACCTCGCACTCGGACTTATGCTCGATGTGGCCCGTCGCATCACGGAATGCGACCGTAAACTGCGCACGCTGGGTCACGACATGAAGGTCGGCGTACTGGAAAACTTAGGTATCAACGTAACCGGAAAGACATTGGGTATTATCGGTATGGGACGTATCGGGAAAGCGCTTGCCAAACGGGCGAATGCCTGCGGAATGGAAGTCCTCTACCATAATCGTCGCCAGCTCTATGTCGAGGAGGAAACGAAGCTGAACGTGACATATGCCTCTATGGAAGAACTGCTTGCCCAGTCCGATTATGTTTCGTTGAATGCCCCTTACACTCCGGAAACCTATCATATCATCGGTGAAGCCGAGCTGAAACAGATGAAACCGACCGCTGTCCTGATCAATACGGCACGTGGTCCGCTGGTCGATGAAAAGGCCCTGGTAGAGGCTTTGAAAGACGGAACGATTCATGGAGCCGGTCTGGATGTATTCGAGTTCGGCGACTATCCTTCGCCTGAGCTACTGGAAATGGACAATGTGGTCCTCACTCCTCATATCGGTACGCAGACATTAGAAACGCGTATCATCATGGCACGTACGGTCTGCAATAACGTAATCGGATTCCTGGAAGGCGACCGTCCTGTGTCACGGGTCCTGCGTCCATGACGGCGGATTTCGTACTGAGCGAACTGCAATCGGTCGGCTCGCCGGAGAAAGCTGTCCACCTGAGCCGCTTCTTTAAGACCGGACCGGGACAATATGGCGAAGGCGACCGCTTCTTAGGCGTTGTCGTGCCGCAAACCCGCAGTGTGGCGAAAGCCAATAAAGCAATGCCTTTCGATGAATTGCAGCGTTTGCTGGACAGCCCTTGGCACGAGGCGCGTCTTTGTGCCTTACTGATTCTGGTCTATCGTACCCAGGATCGGAAGACGACTGCTGAAGAGCGGGAAAAGATTTATCATTTCTATCTGAAGAATACGCGCCGGTGCAATAACTGGGATCTGGTGGATCTCTCCTGCCGGGATGTTGTCGGCGAGTATCTCGTGGATAAGGATCGTTCCATTCTGTATGAACTGGCTGAAAGCGATAACCTCTGGGAGCAGCGGATCTCTATCGTCTGCACTTGGGCTTTTATCCGTCGCTCGGATTTTACTGATACACTTGCGCTTGCCGAGAAACTGATGACGCATAAACATGACCTGATGCATAAAGCTGTAGGCTGGATGCTTCGTGAGGTCGGAAAGAAAGATCGCGATACACTTACCGACTTTTTAGAACGCAATGCGACACTACTTCCCCGGACAGCCCTTCGCTATGCCATCGAGCATTACCCCGAAGACCAGCGGCAGTATTTCCTGAAAAAGAAATGACCGGATGGATAAACAGACTGAAAAGCGCCTGAAAGAATGGGCAGGAACGTATAATGTGAAGTCTTTTATTCCGGATGATCCGGTTCAGTTCCCCCACCGCTATACGGAGAAACGGGACATCGAGATATCCGGTTTTATCACCTCCTGGATCTCCTACGGACGGCGTGAACTGATTCTCCGGAAAGCCGGTTGGCTGCATGACCGGATGGGCGGAAGTCCTTATGAATGGATTATGTCCGGACGTTACAAAGAATTGGTTTCGGATGTCCCTGCAGGCAAGCGGGATACGTTCTATCGCTTTTATACACATTCTGATTTGCGTGATTTGTGTGACCGCTTGAACGCTATCTATGGGGAATATGATTCCCTGGAAGACGCTTTGGCGGCGAGCCCCCACCCGAATCCGGTCATGAAGCTACAGGATTTGTTTTCCGGTATCAACGGCATTCCGGTGATGAACGGAAGTTCCGCCTGTAAGCGTCTGGCTATGTTCCTGCGTTGGATGATCCGCACCGATGGAATCGTCGATTTCGGTATCTGGAAGACGGCTTTTCATCCCCGCCAGTTGATTATCCCGTTGGATACGCACGTACATCAGATCTCGTTGGAGTTGGGATTGACCGCACAACGTACAGCCACCTTGAAAACGGCGCTTGAAATAACGGAAGCTCTGGCCTGTATCTTTCCCGACGATCCTTGCTTAGGAGATTTCGCCTTGTTTGGCTATGATATCAATAAGAAGAAAGAATAATGGAAAAAGAGAGAAATAAGATTACTTCGGTTTGTGTGTATTGCGCTTCCAGCACGCAAGTGCCCCCTGCCTATCAGGAGGCGGCTACCGAGTTGGGATGTCTGTTGGGTGAACGCCGGTTACGTGTCGTGAATGGCGCGGGAAATACCGGTTTGATGTGTGCCGTTTCGGATGGTACGTTATCTGCCGGAGGAACCGTTACAGGGGTAATTCCCCATTTTATGGTCGAACAGAACTGGTGCCATAAGGGACTAACCGAATTGGTCGAAGTCGACAATATGCACGAACGCAAACAACGGATGGCCGATCTGTCGGATGCCGTGATTGCCCTTCCCGGCGGTTGCGGTACGCTGGAAGAACTGTTGGAAGTGATCACCTGGAAACAGTTAGGCTTGTATCTCAACCCAATTGTGATCCTGAATATAAACGGCTATTTCGATCCCCTGTTGGAAATGTTCCGTAAAGCCGTAGACGAACATTTCATGCGTCCTCAACACGCCGGCCTCTGGGCGGTGGCCTCTACCCCGGCTGAAGCGGTGGAACTGATCTATACGGAGCCGGTCTGGGATGCGGATATACGTAAGATGGCGCTGGTATAGGTGTTACCTGTGCATTGTAATGGTGAATTTACTTTATGCAATATGCTTCTGTAAATTCGACTTTCGTATTATCCGGAGTTAAAAGGTTCAGTAACCAGCGTTTTGTCCTTCCTATGGAAGGTTGGTTTATGGTTTGCCCATTTCTCCTTTCCTTTAAGGTGTAGATCGTTTCCTGCATATCTTCAACGAGGAAACATGGATGACCAAAGTTTTCGTCACAAGGCGAATAGTGTTCGATGTTTTCGGTACAATTAACTAAGCCCAGATATTGGATAACACCGGGCTGGGTTTTGTCCAGCGGATATCTGACGATTTCTTTACATTTCAGAACCTTAACCCAGAAAGGATCTTGTTCATCAATACTTTTGGCGTATAAGCCGGTATGATGAATACGTTTGGAAATTCTGTTTTCAGACAGAAATATTCCTTTGGATTTCCGGTGCAGTCCATTTGCTTTGAGATCGATGAACTCGATTTTGTTTCCTGCAGCATCTTGTGTAACAATAACCTCGTTCCCTGCTCCGTCTGTGATGCATTGGGAGACGTCCATACCCTGTGATTGCAAATAACGTCGCATCTCTGGTACGGATTCTGTTTCCAGCGAGAGAGAGACAAGACGTTTCTTTTGTTTGGCTTGCTTATCGACAATAAATTCCAGAAATTGACGATCATTTATTTTAAACGACACAACTGTTCCTAATGGAGACGGATAAGAAAAGGCTTCATCGAATCCGAGGAAACGTCCGTAATATTCCCGTGCCATCTCCATGTCGCTCACAAGAAATGTCATTTTGGCGATCCCCCATATTGCCGGACGTTTTGTTTCCTGTGCTATGAGCGAACAGATTGATATTAATCCGGTAAGAAGGACTATGAATATTTTTCTACACATCATATCAGTTAATGATTTTAATTGGATACTGTTTCCCTTCAAAAGTGATAATTAACCCGTCGAATGTTTTTGTAACGCTAACATTAACGTCTGCCGGAACCCGGTCTTTTGTTCCGTTTACGTAGACTACTATCGGTGTATGTGGAGGTACTCCTGCCTTGCTTTGCCAGAAGCAATAAGCTCCTAATCCACCGAATAGGTGTGTATGCTCCCATCCTTTACGAGGTTTTAATAAAGTCGAATTAATATTCCCCTCTGGCGCCTGAATTGTCTGTAATGTTGAATAATAGTTTCCGCCATGAATACATAATCTTTGTGCAGACCGGTCTTTTTCTAATTCACCGTTGTGAGGAACACAGATTCCATATCCTCCGATTGACAGGAATAATGAATCCGGATAATTATGCCAGAATATATGGATTTCTCCGTCATTGCCGATTAATGTATGAGTAATCAATTCATCTTTTTGAAATTCCGGCGTGTGGTCTTCTTTGTTCATGGATCGCAGATGATATACACTCGCGATATGATCCGGTGTCATGAATAAAGAACGACTTCGCGATCTATACATCCATTTTTTTCCGTCGTATGAATATCCGGTTCGTCCTGCTCCGATATCTTCTCCTCCTTCACCGGTCAGGCAAAAGCCGATAGTCGCCGAATAAGTATGTTGATTATATTTGATCGGAGTTTGCCAGACTGCTCTGTCGAAAGGTTGTCCTACCGGATATAAACGTGCATCCCCGTCTACAGGTGTTACATTGAGAGTGAATTGAGCTCCGTCAACAACGACCTTCCCTCCGGCGATGTCAGCGGGCATAGGCTCTTCCTTTTCCGTCCAGAACGGGTGATCAGCCGGGAGTAAAAGGCAGCATAAGCATGCATGGCGAAATAGGGATCACCGGGAACAATATAGGTTTCGGCGAGACTTTGGTTTTTGCCCCAATAGCCGATATTCAGTAATCCGTTTTCTCCCATACAGCCGTTTTCCCAGAAATATTTTAAATCTCCGGACAGGATGCGCCTGGCCATTCCCGGTGATAATGTGTTGTTATTATTGATAACGGTCCATCCGATTGCTGCATTACTGGCAAACCGGTAGGTCAGCGATCTGCCCCATGGGATGTGTCCTCCGCTACGGGCGTATTGATAGGGCACAACTTTCAGGAAGCGAGAGGCTATATCTTGTATTTTATTCCCAAATTGTTCTTTCCAGGCAGGATCGTATTTATAAATCATTTGGTTGAAGAGCTGGAATCCCCAGAGATTGTAATAATCGAATCCCCGATTATTCCCATCTATAAACCAGCCATCTCCTCTATACCAACCTAAAAGTCTGTTGATCATATGGGTATGGTGTTCCCGGTTTGACTCGATACCATTTCCATACTTTTCAATAAGTGAAGTTGCAAACAGATGGAAGAAGTAGTGATTGTTATGATAAGTTGTGTTGAATGATTGTTTCCGGAAAAAGTTGACCAGATTTTTCTTTTGTTTGTCTGTCAACGGATCCCAAAAACGTTTCGGGCAGGCGTATATACCCAATGCAAACGATACGCCTATTTGATCGTTCGGATCGGGATCTCCCCAATAATCCTCGTTTTCGGGATCTGTACCTCTGGTTATTGCTTTGATAAAAGGCTTTGTAATGGAGCCCTTATATCCGGGTACTTCGTCTTTTCCTGTAGCAGTCGTGTAAATAATAACACCAACCATGATCCGTTCCATTATCCTTGCCTGGTTTTCATTCCTGAAATCCTCCAAATCCAAATAAGCTCCGGTCGATTTTGGTAAATCGAATATGCCTGTTTCCGGATTTACATAGTTTAAAGCTCCGGCTATTAGCTGTTCGGTTATTTCCAGCCAATGTGCTCTTGTATATCCGGTATAGGGACTGATTTGCTTATTTTCTTTCACCTTTAGCGGATTCGCCGATAGTACATTGGAGGAAAGTAAACCGGTAGCAATAATGAAATATAATAAAATCTTTCTCATGGTATTAACTTAATTGATTATACAGACATAGTTTCCCACATACCGTCAATATAGTTATCTTGCATCCAAGGAAGATTCTCGTGACGATAGAATGGTTCAAGCTGTATGGCCAGTTCTTTCATCCGTTCCGGAGATAGTTTTTTGAAGTAGCGGAGTATTTCCAGATTGGAATCTACCACTGCTTTACTATCCATACCGATAACAACGGCATCCGGTCCTTTTAGTGAGAGGGCATATCTGACAAGGTCAGGAGCATGCAAGCCTGGTATTGTCTCTTTAGGGCGGACGGCTTTCATAATGAGTACACCCATTTTGTTTTTCTTTCCTGCCGGAACAGCGACCTCTTGACGCGGAGACGGTTGTTGAGGATTCCAGTGGTTCATCGCAACCAGCATGCTATCGAAATTTCCCCGATTGGCTAATTCTTTTAACGCTTGTGCATCTCCATGACCGGAAAAGCCTATGAAGCGGGTAACCCCTTCTTCTTTTAACCGATGGAGAATATCGATTAAGTGGCCTTTTTTACTCATTTGGTCGACATCTTCCATGGATTGCACATCGTGTATTTTCAGCATATCCAACTTGTCGGTATTGAGCCGCTTTAGGCTGAGTTCGATTTCTTTCATCGATTCCACCGGTTCGCGGGCTGTTACTTTTGTAGAAAGGAAAATTTCTTTGCGCCTGTATTTGACAACCTCGCCCACGCGTACTTCGCTGATGATATGCCGGGGGGATTTTTTCTTTCCCGGGGGAAGTGCAATGGTATTATCGTAAGCATGCGCCGTGTCCCAGTAATAGAAACCGTTATCGAGAGAATAGTTAAGCATTTCATACGCTTCCTCATCTTCATCTATGTGGCAGAATCGACTTCCCAGGCCCAAGACCATTCTCGGGATGATAACTCCTGTTTTTCCCAGTTCTGTGGTCGGTAGCCCTTTGGCATCATAAGGATTTTTTATTGTTGCCATATCCATCGATACCGAAGCCAGACTGTCTGCAGCAATCAGTGAGATCCCTGCACCGACCACCCCTTTTATAAAATCTCTTCTGGTGAAATCTTCCATATCTTTTTCTTTTCTTATTTCCATAACGGATGTTGTTCCAGATTTGGATTTCTACTCAATTCGTTGACTGGAATCGGATAGACATAATATTTTTTGTTTGTTCCGATATCGACACCTTTACGGGCAACACGTTCTTCCATGCAATTCATGCGCTTATAGTCATACCAGAGATGACCTTCATAGCATAATTCTACAACCCGTTCCCAAATAAGTGCTTTATTAAATGCTTCTTTATCCAGATTGGCGAGCGCATCCAAACCTGCACGTTCCCTAACCCGGTTGATGCCATAGTATTTGTCGTATGAACCGTTGAATCCGTTGGCATTATTAACGGCCTCCGAATGCATTAATAATACGTCTGCATAGCGGGTGAAGTGATAATTCAGATTTGAGTTCTGGTCACCTACGCCAGTCTCTTCCGGATCAATGTATTTCCAGGTATGTACCAATCCTTTGTTTACATCAAAATCTTTTCCCCAGACTTTCTCTTCTCCTGTTTTTGTATCGATGAACGATAAAATGATGTTTGTAGCCAAGCGTTTGTCACCCGGGTTGTTTTTCAACATGTCTTCATAAAAGTTCATGGTCCCTCCGAATGAAGACCAGCCAGCCATTCCACAAACATTTTGGTCACGTATGCTGGACATGTTTACCCAGTTGGAACCATTCAGATTTTGTTGAAATTCGGCATCAAAGATGTATTCTTTGTTATGTTCTCCGGCCTCTTTAAAGTTCATAGCATAATTAGAGTCCAGTTCGTAATTGCCGGATTTGATAATATCTTCACATTTTGTTGCGGCTAAAGCATAGTTTTCTGTTTTATTCCATGGATATCCGGCCATCGTAAGATAGGTTTTTGCTAAAAATGCCTGAGCTGCTCCTTTGGTTGCACGTCCGACATTATTCCCGTTGTAGGAATCCGGTAAAGCTGATTCCGCGAATGTGAGGTCCTCAATGATTTGTTTGAAGACGGCATCACTGGTTCCCATGTTTGGAAGATTCTGGTCATTTTGTTCGGATGCAGTCGTGAGAGGCACATTGTCGAACAAACGTATCAGATAGAGATATGCAAGTCCTCTCAGGAATCGGGCCTCCCCTTCCAGCCGTTTGATTTTGACCGGATCACCACTTATATTCGGAATGTTTTCAATCGCTACATTCGTCCGGAAAACGACTTGATAGAAGAATTTCCAGACCAATTCAATGCCGTCTGTATTGGGAGTCCATGTATAAAATTCAAATGCAAGGCGATACGGGACAGTTGAAGTTTGTGCAGAAGAACATTCTGCCGGATATTCTCCGATCATCAATGCCGCCCGGTGGAATGATATGTCGTTATCTTCACTGGATACCAACCGGCTGTATATCGCATTTACAGCAGCTTCGGCATCGGCCTCTGTTTTGTAAAAGTTGTTAGGAGAAAGAAAATCATATACATCTTCTTCCAGGAATTTGTCAAAACAAGAGGTCATTAGCCCCATAAAAATAAGGCTGACAAATATAATTTTATAGATCGATTTCATAACAATTCTGATTTATGAGTTAATTAAAAAGCGATATTAACACCCATTGTAAATACTTTGCTTGTCGGATAGGCATTGTAATCTACTCCCAACTGCCGGTTGTTTTGCCCTTTACTGTTTACTTCTGGATCAAAACCGGTATAGCTGGTTATGGTAAATAAGTTTTGAGCACTGACATAAAGTCTTAATGACTCAATATATTTTTTAATGGGGAAACGATATCCCAGTACGATATTTTTCAAGCGAACATAGGAGCCATCTTCGATCATGTATGATGATAAAGGTAAATAGGCATGTGGTGCAAGACGAGGTGCAGGGATGTCTGTGTGCGTATTATTCGGAGTCCAGTAGTTCAGCATATCTTTCCGTTGTGAAGCGAATGGAGATACCATTGCATATTCTCCACGTCCAAGGTTCATAATATCGTTTCCTATACTTCCATTAATAAAGATACTTAAATCGAAGTTCTTGTATGTAAAGTTGTTTGTCCAGCTAAAAATGAAATCGGGATTCGGATCTCCGATCACAGCCCAGTCTTCACGATCGATTTTGCCATCCTGGTTCAGATCTTTAAATTTAGCAGAACCTAATCCATCGGTTGTCAATGATTTCGGATGTTTTGCTACAGTCTCGCCATTGGCATTCACAATGGTAGCATCCATCATCTCTTGATTTTCGAATACACCGTCGTACATATAGTATTTCCATATACCAACCGGATAACCTTCTTCCAGCCAGCTTCCTTCCACTCTTAAATGCCCGGAAAGATATCCGTCCGGTCTGCCTGGTGTCACATCCGGCATACTCAAAACCTTGTTTCTATTCATCGAATACATAAGCGTGGTGCTCCATGTAAAGGCTCCGGGCTTATTACTTGTAATCAGGTCGTAGCTTACACTTGCCTCAATACCCCAGTTTCGAAGTGTCCCGTGATTACTGAAAATGGAACCGAAACCGGAAGAGAGAGGAATTGAAACATTCCAGAGAAGATCTTTTGTCTTTTTATAATAATAGTCGACGTTAAACTTCAGGCGATTGTCGATAAAGCCAAAGTCCAATCCCAGGTCTAAGTTCGAAGTTGTTTCCCATTTTAAGTTCGAATTAGGAATCTTATTGGGGGCGAATCCGGTTGCTTTGTCTCCTCCTAAATTGTAGGAGTATTGTGATAGACTCGCTACAGAAGAATAACTTCCGAATCCTTGGTTACCGGTCAAACCATAGCTTGCGCGTAATTTCATATTGCTGAGCCAGTCTGCGTCTTCCATAAAGGCTTCTTCGGTTACACGCCAAGCTAAGGCTGCGGACGGGAAAAATCCCCATTTGTTATTGACACCGAATTTAGAAGAGCCGTCGGCACGTCCTGTCAAAGTCAATAGATATCTGTCAGCATAATTATAGTTGATACGTCCCAGCCAGGATGCCATCTGGGAAGACCATCTTGATGAGGTCGGAGTTCCTTTGGTGGTACTTGCCGATCCCATGCTGTTATCTTCCAATACGTCGTTTACAAATCCGGAAACGATCGTTCTTCCTTTTATTTCGTCGTCATATTGTATTGTCAGACCGGCTACAGCATTGATAGCGTGTTTTCCGAATGTTTTCTGATAAGTCAATAAGTTTTCATTCAGGTAGACTGAACGCCTGTTCCATCCTTTTGTTGCGATACCGTTGTCGCTCTCTCCCTGAAAAACAGTTGAAGGGAGATATGAGTCGCGAAAAGCATTTGAATAGTCTGTTCCTCCGCGTATTTCAAGGGCAAGCCCATCGGTGATCTTGTTAAGATTAAACTTTAGGTTGACATTTGCAATTACCCGATCGATGGTGGATTTATCTTTTGCCAATTCAGCCAATGCGTAAGGATTGCCTGTTGTTACTCCATAGGGAGTCTGGTTCATAGTCGAATATGTTCCATCCTCATTGTATACGTACATGGTTGAAGGGATTGCGAGAGCTCCGTTGATTACACCGCCGCCTTGGGCACCGTCACCTTCGGAAAAAGCAACATTTGAAAATGTACGGCTGGCAGTAAGAGAAGTCTGTACACTAATCCAATTGGAAATCTTTGAATCGATGTTTGCCCTGAGGGAGGCGCGTTTCAGATCCGAATTGATGACGATGCCATCCTGGCTAAAGAAATTTCCGGTAATGGCATATTGATTGGATTCAGATCCCCCGCTCAGGTTTATTTGATGGTTATGCATAAGAGCAGTACGGAAGATCAGGTCTTGCCAGTCTGTACTGTTGTTACGGTAATAGGAAGGTTCTTTCCATTTCTCGTTTGCTCCTCCGTAAATGGGAGCCACTCCTCCATTCTCGGCTGCGATATTAGACATGGTGGCAAATTCCTCACCGTTCATCATTTCCATTTTGTTGGCAATATTTTGAATGCCAAAGTAGCCGTCATAAGTTACTTTGGTTTTTCCTGTTTTACCTCGTTTGGTCGTGATCAGAACAACTCCGTTTGCACCACGAGAACCATATATAGCGGCAGATGATGCATCTTTTAGTATCTCTATGGATTCGATATCATTTGGGTTGATAGTTACCATTCCGTTATTTGCGATTGCCCCGTTCTGGTTACCGTCTGCCATGGCTCCGGCCCCAACGGGAAAACCATCGATTACATATAAGGGTTCGTTGCTACTGGAAAGAGAGTTCCCTCCACGTACACGTATCGAAACCTGGCCTCCGGGAGCACCGGAAGTATTGGTCACCTGAACACCTGCTGCTCTTCCTTGAATACCCTGGTCCAAAGAGGTCATGGGAAGCTTTTGCAGTTCTTCTGATTTGATAGACGAAACGGCTCCTGTCAGATCGCTCTTTTTAACTGTTCCGTATCCTACAACGACAACTTCTTCAAGAGCTTTAGAATCTTCAACTAAAGTAATGTCGATTGTTGATTTGTTACCAACAGTTATTTGTTGAGATACAAATCCGATGTAAGTAAATTCTAATACAGATTTATTATTGGGCACTTCGATTGAATAGCGGCCATTAAAATCTGTAACGGTACCTTGGGTACTTCCTTTGACGACGACATTGACACCTATTAATGGCTCATCGTACGCACTTTTTACGACTCCTGTTATTTTTTGTTGAGCAAACAGAATTGTCGTACTCAACAAAAAAGCAAGTATAATTCCTACCTGCCGGAATGAATCAATGATCTTTTTCATATAATGTTAATTTAAAGTTTTACGAAGCTCGGTTATCTCCTTGAGGCTAAAATTATGGATAAGATATTGATGAGGATAGAACAAAATGGCCATTAACTAACATTTTTTCGCAAATTGTTTTATTTCCGCATAAAATGCCAATTAATACAAATGAAGTGCACCTGAGAACAAAGACTGTTTCTTTTTACTTGGGTTCTTTATGATGTCTGGAAACAAAATCGGAGGGAGATTCTCCAAATTCTGTTTTAAATATTCGGGAGAAATAGGAGGCGTTATCGATTCCTACCCGTTCCATTACAGCACTGATCGAGATATTTTCTTGTGCTAATATCTGGGCTGCTTTTCTTAACCGGTAGTTCCGGATGAATTCGACGATTGATTGCCCGGTCAGAGCTTTTACTTTGCCATAGAGTGTACGTCTACTCATTGCCAAATTAGAGGCAATTTGTAATACATCGATTTCTGTGTTGGACAGATTTCTTTCTATGACTTCCGTAAATTGTTTCATGAATTCAGCATCCCTTTTATTTATAGATGTTTCATTATTGTCTGTCTGCGCGAAATAGTGCTTGGCATAATATTCTTTTATTCTCGCCTGTTGCTTGAAAAGATTTGAGATACTCAATAATAAAATATCTTTATTGACTGGCTTTTTCAAATAAATGTCTGCACCGGAATATAAGCCCTCTATCTGGTTCTCATCTCCGGTTTTGGCTGTTAATATAACAACGGGTATATGGGAACTGTCGATATTTTCTTTAATATGTTTACTCAGTTCAATACCATTCATTCCCGGCATCATGATGTCAGTCAGGACCAGATCTATATTATCATCCTCTATTTGTTTTAATGCATCTTGGCCGTTTGTAACTTCTTTTACGTTATAATATTCCCGAAGCATTTCCGCTAATAACTCTCTTAGATCGTCATTGTCTTCGACAAAAAGAATGTTTTTTGTCTTTAAGTCCGGAAGAGGTGCAGGAGTTATATGCTGGCTTGTGAGAGCAGAATGGCTCGTTAATTTATTTCCGGATAGTAGGGGTTGACTTGCAATCTCGTTATTAAAATTGTCTTTTTCGTAGGCGGATATATCGATTGGGAAACCGATTACTATATCGGAGCCTTTATCTCTTTCGCTATAGACAGCGATATAACCTTTATGAAGCTCTACCAGGCTTTTTACCAATGCAAGTCCTATGCCTGAGCCTAAATGTTGGATCCCGCTCGATTCGCTTACCCGGTAATAGCGTTCAAATATATGTCCGATAGAAGCTTCCGAAATACCGACTCCACTATCGCTTATAACCAATCCGTACAGGTTTTGTGTATTATCTCCTGTTCGGATAATGATCTTGTTTGTATATGAACTTTTGAAGTTGTTTATATTAGAGAGTGTCGAAATTTTTATTTTTCCGCCGTTTGGGGTATATTTGAGTGCATTATTGAGCAGATTCAGAAGTATTTTTTCCATTACTTTTTTATCAAAGTAAAGCTCTGTTGTAATGGATAAATCCAGTTCTGTGGTATAACTTATCTCTTTTTGTTCTGCGGCTTCGGAGAAGTCGGAACAATTTTCTGACACAAACTGATTCCAGTTACCGGTTTGCAGGTTTAGTCTGATCTTGTTATTTTGTAAAGAGCGGAAATCCATTACTTCATTGACTAAGGCTATTAACCGTTTGGCATTGTTTTCGAGGATAGAGATGTATTTTTCCGCGAGATTTCCGGACTTGATAGGTTCTAATGCCGCAAGAATTAAAGAGAGAGGGGTACGGAAATCGTGTGATACGTTTGTGAAAAATATCAATTGTGCCTGGTGATATTCTTCTTTCTGTTCTTGTTCACGTTCTTCAAGGTAATATCGCATTTTCAATTTGCGTTGATAATTATAATAACGAATACATGTATAGAGGATAATAGAAAATAAGATGATATATCCCGTGATTGCCCAGTTTGTCAGCCATGGAGCAGGCTTGACTGTGATTTTAAGAGAGGTGAGTTCGCCCCATATGCCGTCATTATTGGCCGTCATAATTTCAAAATAGTAGATGCCTTTGGGTACTTTTGAATATGAGACGGATCGGTGACTTGCATCCGTTTCGATCCATCTGTCATCGTATCTTTTAAGACGATAGCGGAAACGGTTTTTATCGGAGTTCAGGTAATTGGTCGAGGTGAACTCGAAAGAAAAATTATTCTGGTAATGATTGAGTGTTAATTCCTTTGTTTGGAAAATAGAGGATTTTAGCGGAGAATATTTATTATTGGGGATAACCGATGTGTTATCAAGTAAAAAGTCAGAAATAATGACTTTAGGTTTAAAGTCATTGTAGGAGATTTTAGCCGGATCAATTATTGTAAATCCTTCATTTCCTCCAAAATAGAGTTCTCCATTACTTGATTTAAATGTTGAAAAAGGATAATAGGTTTGTCCTTGTGCTCCGTCTGCCTTATTAAATTGCTGAAGTCTGCCGGTTTCGATATTCATACGGAACAAGCTGTTATCGGTCCCCATCCAGATATTACCTTTACTGTCTTTATTTATACTGTAAATGGAATGGACTTTATATTTTGATAAATCGGCTTTTTGCAATAAGCTTTGTTTGGATATATCATAAACCAGCAAGCCGTTACCTTGGGTTCCTATCCATATGAGTTGTTGCTTATTGTCGACATGGATGGTCTGGATATTAATGTTATGGATATCTTTTATATCCGAATGCTTATATCCGGCTACTTGTACATCATGTGTTCGGACATTCATTGTTAGTAGTTGCTGGGAGGATGCGATCCACAAGGTATCTCCATTCCCTCTTTTTATGTCACTTATATCCCCATTTGGCTGAATAGGAAGTGATTGGAAATTAAAATGTTTGGTTGTGTTCTCTTTTATTGATAAGTAGGTCAGATAATTTCTATTCATCAGATATTTGATCCAGATTCCCGAGTCTGCTTCGGCAACGATTCTTTCAACATGATCATTTATTAGCATATTGTTATTGATCGTATAATGAGTGAAATGTTCTGTTTTTGTATTCAGACAGTCTAAGCCGCCTCGTGACATACCTATCCAAAGCATATTGTTTGAGTATAGTAAACATTGGATGTTGTCGTATGAGAGGCTGTTTTGGTTAGGTCTGTATTTAAAATAGGAAAACTTGTTTGTCTGTTTATCATATCTGTTAAGTCCTCCTCCCTCTGTCCCTATCCATAAATATTTATCATCTTCGGCAAAACTACTGACGACTGAATAGCTTAACTCATCAGTTCGCCCATTGAATGACTTTAAACTCTTTTGTTCATCGAGATTGATGAAACAAAGTCCACCTGAATATGTGCCGAACCACAAGCATCCTTGTACATCTTCGGCAATTCTCCAAATAGAATTGCTTGGCAATCCGTAGGGATCTGTCTTTTCGTATGAATGATGGATGAATTCATCGGTTTCGGGATTTAATATGTATATTCCACGTTGTCCGGTAATCCATATATGATTAAATTTATCAATGAATAAAGCTCTGGCGGAAACTCGTGTATCTCCTTGTGGATAAAAAAAGTCATATTGTTTGATCTTTTGATGATTTTCGGTGGAGATTACAATCAATCCTTTACTTTCTGTCAGAACGTAGAGTAGAGAACCTTCGGATGTGATATCGACAATATTATATTCCGGATTGTAAAGCACTTGGCGGAAAGTGTTTTTATTTTCATCATATAAATAGATTTTGCCAGTTGCTGTCCCGATGTAAATATTTCCACCTTGCGTACAAACACTCGAAACATTAGGAATGTCACTTTCTTCTGATTTTATTGGAGTAAATAGAAGACTGTCCTGGTCAAATAAACCGATTGAAGAAGGATTGGATAGCCATAATCTTTCTTTTGAGTCTTCTTTTATAAAAGAGCATCTGCCTTCTAATAAGCAGTCGAAATTATCTGTGAGGGAATTATATCTGAATAAACCGACATTGGATGTTACATAAAGATCTCCGGTTTTGTCGATCTCCAGTCTTTCGAAAACACAAGAAATAGGTGTTGTTGTATTGTTGAGTTTGTAGGTATAAAGTTTAAAGGTATAACCATCGAACCGATATAAATTATTAACGGTGATAACCCAAATGAATCCCCATTTATCTTGCCGTACGTCACGCTGTCCGTTTGTGCTTAATCCTCCTTCCGGAGACACGCGTCTGATTTTATAATTTGATTCAACGCTAAAACGACTGTCTGCATACAGATTCGTGAATGCTATTATTATGAATAGAAGGGAAAATAAGATTTTCTTAGGCATAACAAAATAGTATTACTTTGATTCAAATAGATGAGGAGACAAAGTTATAGAAAGATGTGACAAATAGGTTATCCTTTGTCATTATTTTATTTATCGGGATCGTATATGAAAATATTGATTTCCGGCGTGCGTATCCCCGGCTTTAGCTCCCCGTTAATAAGTATGATCTCGTCCCCATTAATGGCAATCCCGGCTCCTGCGCGTGCCAGTTTTTCGTTTTCTTCAAGGACATTCCATTGCCGGGTGAAGGTGTTGTATTGCAACAAGCTGGTGTTGAATTTATACCATTCCACCGGGTGTAGCAGGTAATTACCGGCTTCGTTTTGTAAGGAATCTTGTAATAAAGTGTTACCGGCAGCTGTTGCCTGTTCTATTCCTAACGGACGGTTAAGCGCATCGCGAAAGCGGGTGTAGTTGACACCTCCCATTAATAAGATGGAACTGTTGCCGGATGAGACAGCGCAGCCGCCTGTCAGGGTATTGGGAGAACCTTCTGCTGAAAAAGGCAGAATGCTTTCCTGTCTCCACTCTTTTTTCTCCGGATGATAAGAGAGCATATCTGTCGACACAATGGCTCTCTGACGGCCTGAAACCGGCTGGAAACCACCTGTTAGATAAAGACGTGTGCCGTCTTGGGATTGCTGGGCTGCTAATACAGGCTGGATGCGGGCCGGACCGGGAAAATCCGGTAACCGGGTCCATTCTCCATTTCCCGATTCTGTTAATCTGAGGGAATAGAGTGTGTTTGAAGGGCTCTGCTGTTGGTTGCCTCCCGTCACGAATATCTGTCCGTCAGCATAAGCGGCTGCGAAATTATCCATTGTTACCGGCAGTTCAGGGAGTTTGGAGATACTTGGCTTTCCTTCCGCTGTCAGCCAGTTTACCAGGAAAACCTCTTTGGAAGCCCCTTTGTCGTTATTTCCTCCGATCCAGACAATACCTTGGGGTGTTGCGACAGAAGCGCCATACGCCAGCGGTTTGGATAGCTGTCCGGTCACTCGCCATTCAGGCGATGTTTGGCCGGTGATATCTAAGGCATAGATTTCACTGTAATATTGTTTGGTCCCTCCTTCGGCTGCCGGTTTGCCGGGAAAGTTACAGCCTCCGGCGACTAATAGCTGCCCATTGCTGATGCCGGCGAATGGAGCGGATACGCCCAATGCAGATTTACCGTCATCGGGTAGGTCGGGCAATCCGGACCAGTCGACTTTCGAAGCCTCCGAACAGAATGTCGAAGCCGGAAGTCCTTCCCTGTTTACCAGATTGGCGCGGGTAAAAGGCTGCCAGCCATAACGGACGAATTTCGGATGCTTGATTTGGCTGCTCCATACTTTTATCGTCTTTCCATCGGTTATTAGAGCCTCGGCAGGTACGAATAATCCATCATGTTCCGCGATTTCAAAAGTCCGCAATTCGCCGCCGTCGGAACTATGCATCCCTTCTCCGTAATCAAAAGTGATGTAAGCCGTATCGGCTTTGAAAGAGACGGAACGGTATAACGGTCCGGACGGCAGGCAATCGTAGCCGTATGTTTTGTTTAATGCCCAATGAGCAAGACGTTCTCCTATTTCACGTTTGTAACGCGGATGGACATCTAAGGAATCTCCCTTGTCGCTGCTGACAGCCATGCCGCTGTTCGGTATGAATTGCATCAATTTGCGTTGGCTGTCGCGGAACCGGGGCCAGCTGGGGCGATCGATGCTGGATAGCTGCACGTAATAGAAAGGAAGTTCTTCCCGCCAGTTTTCCCGCCAGCTTGTCGTCAACAGGCGGAATAGTTTCTCGTGAGCTTCTATGTTGTGCGCATTCGATTCTCCTTGATACCAGATGATGCCCCGTATCGGGAACTTTTCAAGTGGCTGTATGCCCGATTCGTACAGGTAGCACGGCTCATACGGGTGGCGTTGTTGTTTATTTGTTGACTTTTTGATATTGAGGCTTGCGCGTTCCCGAGCCCATTCCTGGATAAGATCATTCTGTCTCCAGTCGTATAGAATATCCGGAAATTCTGCCTCCAGCGTTTGACGGTCGACCCAGGCTTCCGTTGGCGAGCCGCCTATGGCATTCAGGATAAGCCCGACAGGAACCTGCAGGCTATCCGAAAGCATCTGCCCGAAAGCGAAGGCAACAGCCGAGAAACGATTTGCCGTTTCTTCGTTGCATTCTTTCCATTCGGTATCCTGGTAATATTGGAGCCTGTTGAGTGAATCCAATACCGAAACATCCCATTCCACCGCATTTGTCGCCCAACGGGGCTTCATATCGAAAAGGCGGATTTGCGGTTTCCCGGCAGCAAATTCCAGAAAAGCTTTCCGCTGGCTGTCGATGGCACTGTTGACCTGGAACGCCATGTTCGACTGGCCGGAACAAAGCCATACTTCGCCGATCAAGACATTTGTATAATCCAGTCTTTCGGAACCGGCAGATATACTTAACGTGTACGGTCCTCCTGCTTTCATGGGCGGCAGCGTAACAGACCATTTGCCGTTTGCACCCGTCACGGACTGCCCTTGTTGCCCGGCAATCCGGACTGTGACTTCCTCCCCGGCATTGGCAATACCGGCTATAACAAGCGGCTTTTCCCGTTGGAGCACCATATTATCCGAGTAAGTAACGGGCATTTGCAGCCTTCCGTGGTCGTATGTAACGTTGTTGCCACAGTCAGCCTTCTGTGCATGCACGGCGGGAAGTTCCTTATCCGGCGAATAGATGAGGCCGTCGACAGCCTTTTCACCGTCCGGTGTCACAAATACGAATGTAAACATCCACTTCTGTAAGCGGATTTCCGGTTGCGTGAATGTGCCGACAGGAAGTTTGAGGAAGACCTTGTTCCATCCTTTCTCCAAATGGACGGGGATGGGCGGACGGACCACACAGTTTTCGTTGCCGAGCAGCGTCTCATTCGACTTTTCGCGATGCGTGGCTGTCCAGACAGGAGGAAGAATTTCCCGGTCGTTCAGCCATATGCGGCTTTCCCGATAATCCCATTTTCCGGGAAGTGGTGGCAGGTCCATTTCCGAACGGCTGTAATTTTGGAATTCGATCCAGGCGCCGGCATCCTGCGCTTCAGGTGAATAAACCCAAGTCCAGGCATAGGCTGTATGATTCTCTTCCGGCTGTTCGTAAATACCCGGAACCAGTGTTCCCCATACATGGCGCAGATAGATTCCGGCGCCTCTTGCCTCGCGGGTTCCGTATGTTTTCCCGTTGTATGTATATTGCGTATCCAACGTTTTTTCGGGCGGGAACGATTCGTGCAGATTTCCCTGGTTCGGGAAAGCATCCGTAATGCGCCATTTGACATTTGTCTGCCTGACGTATGCGAACGGATATCCCTGGAAACAATGTTCCTTATGCCAGAGCAACCGGTTCTCGAAATCGGCAAAAGCTTTGAACTCTTCGCAGCTTTCCGGAGGAAGGACAGTCCCGTGCTTGTCGAAATATTCGGTTCCTCCTCCGCGCCAGGCACGTTCGGCGATGGCAAGCATGTTCGGATAGAAGTTATTCTGTTTGATGATGTCCGCTTCCGGTTGGATCATCCGGTCGTTCCAGACGGCCAGGATCGTCCCGGCGAGATCGTCACTGCCCTGCGGCTCGTTGTAGATACGGCTGTTATAGAGGGCGAACAGGTCGGCGAACGTATCGAAGTGGTTCAGGTAATGGAAGCGGGAATCGATGGCGGGAATCCCTTTTTGTGCTTTCCCCCGATAGCTCCACAGATGCGTTATGTCTATTTCTCCCGGTTTGTAGTGCCAGCCGGGATTCCAGGATATTACTTTTTTCCCTTTGGAACGGACATAAGCGACCATTTCGGGTACGAAATTAGGGTTTGTGAACTTCACCTCGTCCGTTCCGATGTGCAGGTACGGAACGTCGAATGTTTCGCATACTTCGTCCAGCAGGAGCTTTAATATCTTCATCCTTCCGGGCTCTGCATATCGTGGCCGAAAGCGCGCACAAAAGCGGCGCTGTGTCCCGGCATATCGATTTCGGGAATGAGCGTGACGTAATGCCGTTTGCAGAAATCAACCAATTCCCGTGCCTCTTTTAGCGTATAGAATTTCCCCGGCATACGGGTTGTGTTCGTGCTGTCGCTCAGCATCGGGAACCGTTTGCTTTGCAGGCGCCACGCCTGGTTCTCGGTCAAGTGCCAGTGAAAGACATTTATTTTGTAGCGGGACAGGGCCGCGATTTCCCGCTTCAACTCTTCAAGCGAGATGTAACTCCGTCCTACATCCTGCATAAAACCGCGGACCCGGAAAGCCGGCCAGTCTACTATTTCACAGCCGGCGACCGAAATGCCTTTTCCTTTCTTTTCCGTCAGCTGCCGCAAGGTCTGGACAGCCCGGTAGACGCCTGTTTCCGTCGTTGCCTCGATCCGTATTTCGTTAGATGTGACACACAGTTTATACGCTTCGTCCGGATTAACCGGAATACCGGGAATACTATTCACCCTGTTGACGGTCAGTCTTCGGTTACCTGGCGATTCGACGACGGATATCCCGCAGTCCGATAACCATTCCATGCCCGGGAAATTTTTTATTCCATGCGCATGAAACGGAAATTCCGGCATG
>NZ_QUDI01000015.1:0-104295 GCF_003477465.1 Parabacteroides sp. AF48-14 | reverse complement strand
TTTTATTTATTGTTTGTGATTCCAATGTATAAAAAAAGCCTGGACTACAAATAGCCAAGCTTTACTTGTGTATAGTCAAGGCTTCTTTGGTCAATCCGTCACCCCCTCTGTTTATGATATCTCTTAAAACGGGCAACACCACAAAGGAAGCCTTTTATCTTTGATAAAACAAACTTATCTGACTTTGATTTTTATGCTTCGCAACATGAAATAGGGAGTGTGTCTGACTTTTGACACACCCCCTTTTTGAGGAAAGGACTCTTAGAATCCGAAATACTGTTTTGCGTTATTGTAGCTGATGTCTTCAACCATCTTGCCGATGAAAGGCAGTTCGGATGCGGGCAATTCGCCATTTTCTACTTCGCGGCCGAGGATGTTACACAAGATACGGCGGAAGTATTCGTGACGCGGATAAGACAGGAAGCTACGTGAGTCTGTCAGCATACCGACGAAGCGGCTTAGTAATCCTAAGTCTGACAGAGCGTTCAGTTGCTTTTCCATACCGTGGATCTGATCCAGGAACCACCAGCCGGAACCGTATTGCATCTTTCCGGGCACCGTACCATCGTTGAAGCTGTAGATCGTGGTGACCATCAGTTCATTGTCACGCGGGTTCAGGTTGTAGAAGATCGACTTTGCCAACATGCCTTCTTCGTCCAGGCGGCTCAGGAAGCGGGATAGCGGAGTGGCGACTTCGGCATCGGCGATAGCGTCGTAACCGGTGTCCGGACCTAACTTCTTGAACATACGGGCGTTGTTGTTACGTGTAGCTCCAATGTGGAACTGCTGTACCCAATTACTGCGGGCATCCATTACTGCCAACTCATAGAGCATGGCGGAACGGAATTTGTCGATCTCTTCGGCTGTCAGCTCTTTCTTCATGCGGGCTTTCAGGAAGATGGCTTCGATTTCGGCATCTGTGTAGGGCTCGGCATAGAAAGTGGTCAGACCGTGATCGGACAGGTTGCAACCCTGCGATTCGAAGAAATCGTGACGTTTCTGCAGGGCGCCGATCAGATCTTTGAAGTTCAGAATCGACATATTGGCGGCGGCTTCCAGCTTCGTCAGATATTCATTGTATGTTGCGACATTCTCGATCGCCATTGCCTTATCCGGTCTCCAGGCAGGAAGAACTTTTGTTTTCAGACTGCTTTTGCGGATAGCTGCATGGTATTGTAAATCATCGATCGGATCGTCCGTCGTACAAACGACTTCCACATTCATCCGTTCCATGATCGCCTGGGCGCGGAATTCGGGTGTTTGCAGCTTGGCTGTACATTCGTCATAGATCTCGCGGGCGGTGGACGGGTTCAACACCTTGTCTACGCCGAAGATACGGCTCAGCTCGAGGTGAGTCCAATGATAGAGCGGGTTGCGCATGGCATGTTGCATGGTGTCCGCCCATTTTTCAAACTTCTCGTAAGCCGGTTTGTCTCCTGTGATATATTCTTCAGGTACACCGTTGGCACGCATGGCGCGCCATTTGTAGTGGTCGCCACCAAGCCATATCTCCGTCAGGTCGGCAAACTGGTAGTTGTCGGCTATCTGCTGTGGGATCAGGTGGCAGTGATAATCGATGATCGGCATTTTCGCTGCGTGTTCGTGATACAGCTTCTGGGCGGTATCCGACTGGAGCAGGAAATTGGAATCGAGAAATATCTTCATACTATTAGTGGTTTATGTTGTTAACGATATTTTTTGATAGTAGCCAGCGCGTCGCGGCAGAGAGTGGAGATTGCTTCCCAGTTTCCGGCTGAGATCATCTCTTTCGGGAACAGTTTGGAACCCATACCGACACAGGTCACGCCTGCTTTGAACCAAGCCGACAGGTTTTCTTCCGTCGGTTCGACAGCGCCTGTCGCCATAATCATGGACCAGGGCATCGGAGCTTTGATATTCTTCACGAAAGACGGACCGCCCACGTTTCCGGCCGGGAAGATCTTGCACAGGTCGCAACCTACTTCCTGAGCGAAACCGATTTCCGATACGGAACCGCAACCCGGTGTATAAGGAACTAAGCGACGGTTACAAACCTTCGCAATTTCCGGATTGAACAACGGGCCGACAATGAAGTTTGCACCCAATTGCAGGTACAGGGAAGCTGTTCCGGCGTCTACGATAGAGCCGACACCCAAAATCATTTCCGGACATTCTTTAGCTGTGAACTTGATCAGTTCGGCAAATACTTCGTGGGCGAAGTCACCGCGGTTTGTAAATTCGAAAGCGCGTACGCCACCTTCGTAACAAGCCTTTACGACTTGTTTTGCAGTTTCTACATCCTTATTGTAGTAAACAGGTACCATTCCAGTGCTGACGATTGCGTCGAGTACCTGCATTTTATTGAATCTTGCCATAATGAATAATTTATTAATGTGTTAATATGCCAATGTGCCAATTAGCTTATGTCCCGAATCTGTCTCTTCCATTGGCATATTGGCACATTGTCTAATTGTCGCATTATTCTTCTTATCTCGATACCCGTCCTGAAGCGTCTCCGCCCATCAGTTTTTCAACTTCATCAACAGTCACCTGGTTAAAGTCACCATAGATCGTGTGTTTCAGGCAGGAAGCCGCAACAGCGAAATCGAGCGCCTTCTGGTCGTCTGTTGTATAAGTCAAAAGACCGTAGATCAAGCCGCCCATGAAAGAGTCGCCACCGCCGACGCGGTCAACGATATGCGTGATGTCATAACGACGGGACTGATACAGTTTGCCGTCAGCATAGAGGACACCACCCCAGGTATTGTGGTTGGCATTGATAGCGCCGCGGAGTGTGATGATCACTTTCTTGGCACGCGGGAACTTAGCCATCAACTGTGTGCATACCGATTCGAATTCGGCAGCGTTTACTTCACCGTTTGTGGCTGTCACATCGAAACCTTCCGGTTTGATGCCGAATACCTTTTCTGCATCTTCTTCGTTACCCAGGATCACGTCGCAACCGGCAACCAATGCAGGCATCACTTCAGAAGCCGTCTTTCCATATTTCCACAGGTTCTTGCGGTAGTTGATGTCGCAGGATACGGGTACACCCATTCGGTTTGCTGTCTGGATTGCTTCCAGGCAAGCGTCTGCGGCGCCTTGCGAAATAGCGGGAGTAATACCTGTCCAGTGGAACCAGGATGCATCTTTGAATACTTCTTCCCAATTGACCATTCCCGGTTTGATTTCAGAGATAGCCGAATGGGCGCGATCGTAAACCACCTTGCTGGCACGGGCTACGGCACCTGTTTCCAGGAAATAGATACCTAAGCGGTCTCCACCGTAAACAATGTGGGAAGTTCCGACACCATATTTACGCAGGTCCATCACACAGGCACGTGCAATGTCGTTTTTCGGCAAACGGGTTACAAACTCTGTTGCAATACCATAGTTAGCCAGTGATACAGCTACGTTTGCTTCACCGCCACCGAAGGTAGCATTCAATTTATCACTCTGACAAAAACGGAGATAGTCTGGAGTGGCCAGTCTAAGCATGATTTCTCCAAAGGTTATTACTTTCTTATCCATATCAATGGTTTATAATGTGTTCAGACTACAAAAGTAGGAGTTTATTTTTAAATAAACATGGTGTGTGCGCGAAAACATGATTAATAACTGAAATTATTCCAGAAAACAGACGTATCCTTTTGTCCTCCTCTGCTTTTCCGGTCATCAGCATGGCCTGGCTCGGCATACTGACGACCCCGATAGGACGTCCCCGCAAACACCACCAGCGCCAATACGCTTCCGTTTCGTCCAATATACCCATCCGCTGTCGTCTGCCATGAAGAGTAGTAGCTTTTCTGAAAACAGAAGAAAGATATCAAAAGAACTCTCAAAAGACAGCTGAATAAATTTTAAACAGCATCTTATAGCTCTGCTTTGACAATACTATATTCCGGGTTTAACACGATAGAATAAAAACTATTGTCATTCCCTTGAGATGCCAAATTGATTCTTGGCATATTGAGATTGGCGATTTTAATTAAATTGAGGTTGTAATCATAAACTCCTACTGTGTGTCGTTTAGGGGAAGTCTGGCTGCGGTCAGTTCCTTTATAATCCGGGTCATTTAAAATAGACACAATGTAATCTTTGGTCAGACAAAATCCGACAAGACAATCTTTTCCCGGATTAGGAATGTTCATATTGTTGTCTGAAATATGATACTCGGCGTCCCCTATTTCTTGTTCATTTAAAAGGGTAATGTTGTTATCCTTAATTTGATAAACAGCTGTATATGGAAGCGTGTTTAAAGCAAGCACAAGTTTTTTGTTATAAGGGTTGTACATGATATTGCCCGAAAAACATTCTTGTCTATTAGATATATCTTGTGGATATGGCAACTTCCCGGCAGAAGCGATTTCTTTTCCATCTTTAGAATAGAGTGTGATAATACCCTCTTTTTTAGTTGGATTGTAAATAATGAAATTCCCTTCAAAATCTGTTTGTAAAGAGGCTACGTTATCATTGATAAAACAAGTCGTAATAGGATTTAAAAGCATGCCTTCTTTTGTGTTTTGAGAAATTGCAGAATTATATCTTCCCCATTGATTCCATACCAAGATGCCCTCGTCTTTATAGGGAGTGATATAGGGAGTTGTAAATTCTTCCGGTCCGTTTCCAATTTTCCCGATACTTGTATTAAAAGAGCCATCCGGATTATAGATTTTAATAAATCCATCAGTTTCTTTTATATCGGATATATAGAAAAAATCATTTGTCTTGATTAGTTTGCAATTCTTTGAAATATATAGTTCATTGGTGATAACTTTTGGAATCATGTTGATTCGTTCTACTTTTTGAGGATGCTGATTGCAGCCAATAAGTAAAAAAAGAAAGGCGGCAATGTGAATTTGTTTATAATATTTCATGATTGTTATTATTATTGATTGGTAAATAGTTAATCGAATAAAAGTGTTAATTTGTAACTATTCGACAAATGCGTATCTGATTGGAATGTTGCTTGGTGGTATTCCTTGCCGTTCGATCGGATAGGAGTAGAAGTGGCAACGACTTTGCCGTTTTGTTTGATTGTAAAAGGTTGTCCGGCACGCAGCGTACAGCTTTTCCCTGCCAGGGAATGGATATTTGCATCCGTCAGCTTGCCCTCTTTCCAGTTCATTGCGACTTCAAAGTTTCCTCTTGCTTTCAAGCCGGAAACCGTACCTTCCGCCCATACGTCGGGCAGGGCAGGCAGCAGGTGGATGTAGCCGGCATGGCTTTGCAACAGTATTTCCGTGACGCCGGCCGTATAGCCGAAGTTCCCGTCGATCTGGAAAGGCGGATGCGCACAAAGTATATTTCGGAACAGACCGCCGCCTTTGTGTTCGCTGTTGCCGAATCCGACCGGGTTGAACAGGTTGGCGATGATTTTATAGGCGTGGTTACCGTCTAACAAACGCGCCCAGCAGTTGATCTTCCATCCCATCGACCAGCCGGAAGCAAGGTCGCCGCGCAATTCGAGGGTTTTGCGGACGGCATTGAAAAGCTCCGGCGTCTTATCCGGTGTGATCTGGTCACTCGGGTGGAAGCCGTATAAGTGAGAGAAATGGCGGTGTTGGGGTTCACGTTCTTTGAAATCGTACATCCACTCCTGTAGTTGTCCCCGTTTCCCGACCTGGTAGGGGAGCAGGCGTTCCAGTTTGTCTTTCAGTTCGGCGCGGAGCGGTTCGTCGAGGTCGAACATCTCGGCAGTAGCGAGTGTGCGGGTGAAAGTTTCCCGTATGATCGCCATATCCATTGTCGGTCCCATGCTCATGGCCGCCTGCTGCCCGTCTTCCGTGATAAAGGTATTTTCGGGAGAGACGCCTACCGGGGTAACCAAATGTCCGTTGCCGTCGTCAATCAGCCAATCGGCGAAGAACTCGGCTGCTCCTTTCATCAGCGGGTATGCCTCGTTTTTCAGGAAGTCCGTATCTTGTGTAAACTGGTAGTGTTCCCAGAGATGGCTGCAAAGCCAACCTTGTACCATTGGCCAGAAAGAGGCTGTCGGCACATTGTCGTTCGGCAGGGATTCCCGCCAGATGGAAGTGTTGTGATGTGCTACCCAGCCACGGCGGCCATACATGTTTTGTGCGGTTTCTGCTCCTGAGACGGCTAACTCGCGGATCATCCGGAACAGCGGTTCCTGGCACTCTGACAAGTTGGTCAGTTCGGCCGGCCAGTAGTTCATTTCCGTATTGATGTTGATTGTATAACCGCAGTTCCAGGCGGGGATCGTGTCTTTATTCCACATTCCTTGCAGGTTCAAAGGTTGCCCTCCGGGACGTGAACCGCTGATCATCAGGTAGCGTCCGAACTGGAAGAGAAGTGCGGCCAGATCCGGATCGGCAGTTTGTGCAAACCGCTCGAGGCGTGTGTCGGTCGGCATTGCCTTTTGTCCGGGAGAAGATACCAGTTCTAAATTGACACGGTCGAAGAGAGAACGGTAGTCTTCCGTATGGCGTTGTTTCAATGTCGGGTAATCATAGGCAAGCGCTTTGTCGAGGATATCGGCTGCTTTGGCAGCTGGATCGATACCTTCCCGGCTCGGACTTTTGTCGAAACCGTTGAAGCTGGTTGCCATGCTAAGCAGGAAATAGACTTCTCCTGTATTATAGACGTGTATGCCGGAATCCGTGATTTCGCATTTTCCGTCCTTCGGAAGGACCGGTTTCAATTGGGCTTCGAAGAACATCCCTTTTCCGTCGATTTCATCTCCGTAGAGTATGCGTTTGTTGAATTTGCGGTTTCCCTTTGCATCGTAGAGTTCGGGATGTTTATATTGGTCGCCCCATTGCTCGAGTTGTTCGAATGTGCGCCGTTCCACATAGCCGGGAGCCTGTCCGTGCAGGATCAAGCGGTCGCTTTCTCCTTTCTGTACGGCTGTCGGATGGGGAGAGGTGAAGTCGAGTGAAATATCGATGCCTTTTGAGGTCTCGCTTTTCAGATGAATGACGATGACATCGTCCGGATGGGAGGCGAAGACTTCCCGTTCATAGCGTATGCCGTTTTGTTCGTATGCTGTTGTTGCGATAGCATCTGAAATGTTGAGTGTCCGTTTGTACTGTCCGGCATCTCCGTGTTTATTGTTTTGGATGTGCAGATCTCCGAACGGCTGGTAATACTGGTGCAGGCGTCCCAGCCAGTTCTTGCAGACCAGGTCGGATGCAGCCGTATATTTCCCGGCTTTCATCAGTCCGGTAACCCGGTCGAACATCTCCGGCGTGATCTTCACATCTTTGAAAACGACCGACGGTTCCCCACTGTACAAGGTGTTTTCATTCAATTGCAGTTGTTCTTTCTCAACTCCTCCGAAGACCATCGCTCCGGCCCGCCCGTTTCCTACCGGCAGGGCTTCATCCCAATTGTGTGCCGGCTCATGATACCAAAGGGCGAGAGGCTCTTTTTGTGGTGTTCCCGTACACGCAGCGAAACATAAAAAGAAAACGAAATAAGGAATAATGCGCATATTCATGGTGATTTTAGATTATACAAAACCAACTAAAGTCATATTTCTTCATCAAAATAATCGTCGTTAGACTCCAGTTCTTCTTTATCAAACTCTAATTGCATAAAGTCTTTCTCGCTACTGAGCAATACTGTGTAGTCACCCGTCCAGTTGATGCTCCAAAACGACATAGAACTGTTGTTTATTTTATAGGTACCAACAGGTACAAACGAACTGTACTCTTCGTTGGTCAGATATTTATAGATAGTCACGACGTAGTCACCTTCAAATATGGAACGCAGAGTAGCAATCATTCCGGAATGAGCGTTGATGGCAATTTCCACATCATACAAGGTGAGACAATCATCCGAATCTAAATCCATCATCCTACCGCTGCCATCATCCCGAACAATATACCAACGAACATGATTATAATCGCCGATACTTGAAAAAGCCTGATGGTATTTCAACACAGGATCATAACCATGATATTCATACCTGCGTTTTTCCTCATTTTCAAGTTCGAATATTAACTGCCCTTTTGCATTGTGAATTTTAAGCGGACGCATAATGTCACATCCTTCGAATGATTTTGAATCGCAGCACGTCTGCAAAAGTTGCTTACCTTCCGCTGCCGGAAGACGCGTCTCTTTCACACTGCTATCCGTCCCGCCATCATAGTTATTCTGTAATGTTTGTTCTCCGTTTTCATACATGGTACGCAAACAGATATTACCGTCTGTATTATACTGTTCGAAGATACCGTGAGGAATCAGCTGGTCATTGAAGCGCTCCAATGAAAGAAGGCATCCCTGTTTGTAATCGCGTATTTCAATACCCGAATCCAAAGTGTCCACACGTACTGAGTCGCAATCCGGTTTTAAAGACCAATATACTTCCTTCCCTTGATTATCGTACACCGTACGGCTTTTTAATTGAAGGCGGTCGCCCCCGAAAAGATATTGTTCAGTGATGCGCGGTGAACCTCCTTCAATATAAAAATTCTTCACCATTTCATTCTCCTCATAGTTCCAATTCGTTGACCAACCGTCTAACATACCGTCCTTGTAGTAGTCCACAGACTTCAAGTTTTCATCATTGTCCCATTCCATGCTCTCTCCGTTAAGACGTCCTTTTACATATTCACACGAGCGAAAGAGCGAATTTTTACTATTGTTATACCATTCCTTATAGATTCCCTCTGCATAACCGTCTACCGTACGTACTTCCTTAAAGAGCATATTAATGTCATAGTAGTACTCCGTACAAAGTATTTCATGTTCGGAAAGGCGAATTTCCCGTCTGGTCAACCAATCTGTTTTCTGGTCGTAATGCCACACAGTATCACTACAAATTCCCTCATGGAAATTTGCAGAATAATATTTCAGCACCCAATCATCCGAAAGGTAACGCACTTTCCAGCATCCCTCCAGTTTTTTACCTTTATAAAAATGAATGGGACGAGGACCGTCATTGTTTATCTCAAGACTCTCGCTATTCACTTCCTGTTGGGCATAAATTGTGTTCAAGCCGCACAGGAGCAGCATGACGAGAAGCAAGGCTTTCATGTTTAAATTCAAGTTTTTGTTTTTTTATGGCTTAGTTATTATTGAAAGTTCAAATTTACGATAAAATCTTTAATTTATATGCCAGTCTTATAAAAACAAAGCCGGAATTTGCTTTCACAAACAAATGTCCGGCTTTTCATCGTCTATTTTACCATGATATGACGCTTTAAACAATGGGTTCCCAACCCGGTTCGTAAGTGCGGCTCCACAGGCGTTGTGCTTCAGGGTCGTTGATGATGTGTCCGTTTGTCGGATCGATCATCAGGCGGTGTCCTGTTCGCCAGGCGATGTTGCCTAATTGAACCAGCAGTGTGCTTTTATGCAGCTCTTCTATGTCTCCATTCGGACGGCTGTTCGTCTTTATGGATTCGATAAAGTTTGCGATATGTCCCATATCCAGGTTTGCACTCGGGCTGGACGGGTCGCGTCCATCGATCACATCTTTGGATGCGACTTCTTTGATCAACTTGTTTTTCATATCGAAAATACGATATCCGTTCTCACCCGTTTCCAGCGCGCCGCCTTCTCCATAGAATATGACTCCACGGTCCCGTCCTTCCGTATTGCGGGAATTACAGCTGCGTCCTTCCCAGGAAACAAGGCAATTATCGCCAAAGCGAATATCGATTGTCTGTGTATCGGGTGTTTCCCAGTCATCCTTGAAGCGGAAACGGCCGCCTTCGGAACTGACACTTGTCGGGAAATCTAATCCCAATCCCCAGCGGATGACATCTATCTCATGTGTGCCGTTGTTCAATGCTTCGCCTGTACCCCAATGCCAGAACCAGTGCCAGTTGTAATGGATCAGGTTATCGCGGTAGGAGCGGCGGGGTGCAGGCCCCTGCCACAGATCGAAGTCGATCGTTGAAGGAGCAGGAACTTCCTTCCCGAAACCGATGGATGCACGGTTATTCGTGTACCAGCCTTTTGCAAAATGGATATGTCCGATAACGCCATTGTGCAACGCTTCGATGCCCTCTGTCAGTCCGGGCCAGGAACGGCGTTGTGCACCGACCTGTACGACACGGTTATATTTGCGGGCGGCGGCAATGCTTAGTTCCCCTTCATGCGGGTTGTGGCTGCACGGTTTCTCGCAGTAGACATGTTTTCCGGCCTGGCAAGCCATGATAGTGGCAGGTGCATGCCAATGGTCCGGAGCTGTTACCAGGATCGCATCGATGTTTTTATCTTCCAATATTTTCCGGATATCTTTTTCCGTCTTCGGATTACCGCCCGCTTTTTTCACGGCCGCAACACCTTTTGCCAATGCCTTTTCTTCGACATCGCAGACATACCGCATCTCTACATCTTTATGATTCTGGAAGTTGCGTGCCATACCTGCGCCGCGTCCGTTAGTCCCCATAACGGCCATGTTCACCCGTTCATTCGCCCCTACGATATTTGCATAACTTTTTGCACTTGATGCCTTGAAAGACATACCACCGATTGTCAGCCCCACACCTGTGGCGGCTACCTGTTTGATAAAACCTCTTCTTGTTGTATTTTTCATGTCTCAATTTGTTATAAGATTATTTTAATACTTTTATTTTCACATTGCGGAAAGAAACCTCGTCTCCATGGTCCTGTAAAAGGATATGTCCTTCCTTGACATCACCGAACATCGGCTTGGAATTTTTGTATTTGCTTAATTGCCATGCTTTTTTGTATTGTTCGCTGCTGCGATCAAAAGAAAGGATCTTTTTCCCGTTCAAATAATGAGTGACTTTTGTCCCTTTTGCCACGATACGTGCCTGGTTCCATTCTCCTATCGGATTGACCTGCTTGGGTGAGGTTGGCAACATGTCGTATAGTCCGCCTTCCAACCGGTTCCCATCGCGTCCCAATTTGGCATCCGGATGGTTTTCATCATCCAGAATCTGATATTCCAGTCCGAGCCATCCCCCTTTTTCGTATTTGGTAAAGAAGTATTTGATCCCGCTGTTAGCTCCTTTGGTGATACGGAAATCCACTTTCAGGTCGAAGTCCGAATATTGATCCCGGGTGATGATGTCACCTCCCCTTTTGTCACCCTGTTTACGCACGTTCAGGATACCGTTTTCAACAACCCAGCCGAATGCAGGCGGTGCGTCTTTCCCGACGGAAGTCCATCCATCCAGATTCTTCCCGTTAAAGAGTAATACCCAGCCTTCCTTTTTTTCTTTAGCTGTAAGCTGGTTATCCTGAGAATAAATGTTCCCTGTCCATAAGAACAGGAACATTGTTAGAAATGTGATTATTTTAGTCATATCTATTTTAATTATTTTGTCCTTACTACAATAAATTTCAAAACGTCTTTGCCGGCATTCCGGATACTATGTTTGGAGCCGGCAGGGCAATAGCAGGATGAAAGCGGTTCGATGGTCCGGCTTTCACCGTTAACCGAAACATTTGCTTTTCCATCCAGTATGAAATAAACCTCTTGTCCTGAATAGCCATCCGCTTCATACCGGGCAGAACCGGAAAGGATATGAAGTCGGGCATTCAGTCCTCCGGCAGACATTTCTTTTGTCAGATACCACATGGTCTTGTCATTGCCGTTTTTAGTCAGGGCTGATTCTTTGAAAGGAATCAGGCAGTCCTTCATCGAGTAATTTCTTACTCCCGGCAAAAACGGTTCCGACAGCTTCCCACGAATCTCACGTTTGAACATGACATACTTAATGGCTTGATGATCGTCTGTCCTGCGGATGTTGTGAGAGGAATTTCCCGGCGCATAAAAAGCATCCCCCGGCTTGAGAACATGTTCTTCTTCATTCAGGCGGACAATGGATGTTCCCTCGACCATGTAGAATAGCTCGTCTTCAAAATGGGAATGCGGCTCATGGGTTTTTATCCCTTTGTCTACATAGGACATTTTAACCGAAAGCGTATCCGCAATTCCGTCCGCAGGGATGAACCAGAAAGCCCAGCCTGTACTGTTCTTATTCACGTGTTCCTCCGAAAAAGTGGTTATGCAATCTGAGATTGTACACTTTTGTTCTTCTTTTTGAGCAAAGCAGACACAAGAAAGGCTGCATAATAAGAGACCGAATGTAATTCTTAATCTATTCATAACAATATAGGATTATAAGTTTATTACGAGGGGCGTTTTGCCCCTCGTAAAGATAGTTTATAATTGCGTATATCCTTTATTCTGAATGATTTTTCCCGGATTAGACTGCATAACGGTCATCGGAATCGGATAAGCCAATGCATCGTCACTCCAAGTAAATTCGGGATATCCGTCGAACTTTTGTTCGGCAGTCATTACGTCTTTAGCCCTTCCGGTACGGACCAGATCAAACCAGCGATGGTTCTCAAATGCCAGTTCCACGCGGCGCTCTTTTTCAATGGCGAGTAATAAATCATTCGCCGTTGGGAAATCGCCGGGTGTATAGTCACGTAGTAAATCAGCTGCCGGTGTAATATCCGGATCTCCCGGTGTATTGCGTGCACGTTCCCTGATTTTATTCACGTAATTAATCGCTGTTTGCTTATCTCCGTTTGTGCGGACAAGAGCTTCTGCATATAAGAGGTAAATGTCTCCCAGTCTCAACTCGATCCAATTGTTGTCATTATCCGAACCACTGGATGAAACGTCGTAATATTTGCAGACATATTTCTCATTTTCCCAGCTTCCGGTTTTTGCATTTGTCCAACCATCACGCATGGATACATATTTACGGGGATCTCCGACTTCATATGCATTAGACATATCTTGTGTAGGCGAGTTTTCCCCTCCTTTATCTCCGACCAGGACCACTTCTTTGTCGGAGAATCGAGGTGCGAAATTATTATTCCAAGGACTTCCGGTAGCTCCGCCCTGAGTGCCTTTTTTGTATTGGACTTCGAACAGAGACTCTGACGTATTTTTGTTGGAGACTTCAAACAAGTCTTTATAGGTCGCGACCAGAGAATAGCGGGGATTATTGATTGTCGATTTGAACTGTTCAATCGCCAATTTGTAATATTCATCCCCTTTGTTCAGCGGATAACCGGCCATTGTCATATATACTTTCCCCAATAGAGCGGTTGCTCCTCCTTTTGTCACACGGCCGATATCGGTAGAACCGTATGCTTCAGGTAAATTACCCTCCGCATACTTCAAGTCTTCGATTATCAGATCGTACATTTCCTGCAAAGGAGCTCTGCCCAATTCATACGCTTCGACCTGGGTGATTTCTTTATCCACTTTGATCGCCCCCAACAATTCGCCGTTTAATCCGTAACCGCCAAACGTACGATTCAGGTAAAAATAGATTAATGCACGTAAGAAGCGGGCTTCCGCAATATACTGATTCTTTAGCTTTTCGTCTTTGAACTCGATATTTCCGATTCGCCCGATAACAATGTTACAACGCAAAATAGTTTTATAACTGTTATCCCAGCAACTGGCTAAAAAATTGTTTTCAGGTAACAGCGGAGAAGCAAATTCATCCACTCCCTTCTCGTTTGCCGGGTTTCCGCTTAACCAGGAATAAGTCGTGTTGTCCGAACGGATTTCCCCTAACCTGACATAAGTCTGATTATAAAGAGATCGTAAATTAGCATAAGCCGACAGTACAGCCTGATTCATATCTGACTCAGTCTTGTAGAACCCTTCGGAGTTTAGATCGGAAGGAGGATTCTTGGTGATGAAATCATCACTGCAAGAGATACATAAAAGCGATAGTACGAATAATAAATATATCTTTTTCATAATGAATAGTATTAAGCATTTAGAACGTAATATTGGCACCGATTATAAATGAACGGGCAGTCGGATATCCAGATAGTCACCCCCTTGTGAAAGGCCGCTTTGGCTGCTGGTCTCTGGGTCGTAGCTACATAATTCGTAATAGTGAAGAGGTTCTGTCCTGTTACATACAGGCGCAACCCTTTCATCTTTACTTTATCCAACACTTTCTGGTCGAAGTTGTAGCCGAAAGTCAGGTTTCTCAATCGCAGGTAAGAAGCATCCTGTACCCAGGCTGAAGAAGGATCGCGTTGCCAGCCGGAAGGTGTACGGGTCGGGCGGAAGTGAATACCGTCACCCGGTTCGTTTTCCGAACGCCAGCGTCCCATTTGTTCAATCATGCCGTTACGATCACCGTGATAGATGCCGCACATGCGTTTATAGAAGCTGAATACTTCTGCGCCGTATGAACCTGTAAACTGGATGTCCAGCGTGAAATTCTTATAGCTGAAAGAGTTGCTGAAACCAGCTGTGAATAACGGATTGTTGTCTCCCAATATCGTTTTATCATTCTGATCGAGTTTCCCATCCTTGTTGACATCTTCATAGCGGCCGTCACCCACTTTATCTCCACTCAGATGGGGATATTTGGCTAATTCTTCCTCACTCTGGAAAACTCCGAGATATTTATATCCATAGAAACTGGCAATCGGATATCCCGGTTGGGTGATGAACGCATTATTGGCATTCGGTGCGCTTCCGTAGATCGGGCGGCCGTCAACGCCAACCTCTAACACTTTATTCTTATTGAATGAGATGTTAAAGTTGCTGGACCAGGTAAATGCTCCTGTCAGGTTCTTGGTATTCAAAGAAAATTCCATACCTCTATTCTGGACTTTTCCTATATTTTGCATCTGAGTGGAATAGCCTGTAATGGTCGGGACAGGGACGTTCAAAAGCAAGTCGATAGACCGGCTGTCATAGAAGTCGCCTTCCAAACGGATTCTATTGTTGAACATACCTAATTCAAAACCTAAATTATATTGGCGTGTACGTTCCCAACCCAAATCGTCGTTTGTCATCGTGTTCGGATTAACCGTGTTCTGGACTGCATCTCCTGTCGGATAGAATCCGGTGGATAACAAGCCGATGGCAGAGTAATTACCGATACGGTTATTACCGGAAATACCGAAGCTGGCACGGATCTTCAGGTCACTGATCTGTTTCACATCCTGCATGAACTTTTCCTGTGAAATACGCCATCCTAAGGAGACGGACGGGAAGGTACCCCATTTCTTATTCCGTCCGAAGCGGGAGGAACCGTCGCCACGAAGAGTCGTTGTCAACATATACCGGTTATCATAGACATAATTGATACGTCCCAGATAAGAGATCATCGAATATTCGGATTCGTCACTTGTCAAGGAATACATGGTTCCTGCGTTCAACGTCGTGATGTTGTCGTTCGCATACCCTCTGGCTTCTCCGTACATATGTTCGTAAGAATGCGATTGTGTGGTATATCCTAACAAAGCATTGATACTGTGTTTGTCTGCCAGTGTAAATGAATAGTTTAATGTATTTTCGATTACCCAGTCCCGATCTGTCCAACGTTCATTGATCCCTTTTGCCGGACGCGGCGCTTTGGAACTGTCGAAATCGACATACGACGGTTCGAACTTCTTGTTGATATTGTCCTGAATACTACCATTTATGCTAATACGGTATTTCAGGTTTTTAATGATTTCCCACTCTGCGAAAATCGTACCCAACCATCCGTGACGTTTCCGTTTGTTCATGACCTGTTCGGCTATCCCGATCGGGTTGGCTACGTCGCCTGCCAGAATTTCCGGATTGCGGACCATCGATCCGTATGTGCCATCTTCATTATAAAGAGGATAGATAGGCGGCAGGTTCAATGCGTACATGACAGGAGAGTCTTTTCCGTTGGCCTGCTCTGTTCCATTTGCATAATAAGCCATCAGGCTCATGCCGACATTCAGGCAATTTGCGATCTTGGAGGAAATGTTGGTACGGAAATTATAACGTTCATAGTCCGTATTCAAAACGATACCATCCTGGCTGGTATAACTGCCGGAGAATGTATAGCGCGTATTTTCCGCACCTCCTGAAACCGACAGCTCATATTGTTGCATCATCGCATTCCGGTATAGCAGGTCTTGCCAATCGTTGTCCGGCATTTGTGCAACGGAAGCCGGATCGAGGAAGTTGTATTTGTAGCTGCCTGTCCCGTCCGGTATCATATACTGGCTGCTTGCTCCCGAATAGAGGGCACGGCGGGAATTCGGATCGTTGATTGTATGCGGGGACTGGTCCGGATCGGATGAAATGACCTTTGCGTCCAACCATGCCTGGTTGCGGCCGTCGATAAACCACTGTACATATTGGTCGCGGTTCATCATCTCGACCTTTTTCTCACGTTGCTGGAATCCGACGTATGCATTCAATTGTACGCTCGGTTTCCCTATCTGTCCTTTCTTCGTCGTGATAATCACAACGCCGTTTGCACCTCTTGAACCGTAAATGGCAGTGGAAGATGCATCCTTCAATACCTGGATACTCTCTATATCAGAAGAGTTCAACAGGCGGAAGGCTCCCCCTTCCATCGGATAACCGTCTACTACATAGAGCGGGTCATTGGATTGTGTGATAGAGCCTGTTCCACGGACTTTAATCGTCAATCCTTCACCGCCGGGAGCACCATTCGTTTGTTGGATAAGTACACCCGGAACCTGTCCGGCCATTGCTTCGCCAAAACTTACGGCTGCCCGGTTTTTCAAGTTTTCGGAGGAAACAGAAGCGACTGCCGTTGTTACATCCGACTTTTTCTGTGTACCGTAACCGACAACGACCACTTCTTCCAGCATTTCCGTGTCTTCATTCAGTTTTATGCTGATATTCTGTTGAGTTCCGACCGCGATTTCACGTGGAGCATATCCGATGTAACTGATCAGCAATATGCTTTTTTCCGGGACTTCCAATGTGAAATCTCCGTTCATGTCTGTTATCGTACCGTTAGTCGTCCCTTTTTCAACGATATTGGCTCCGATAATCGGTTCGCCATTGGCGTCATTCACCTTTCCGGTGATTTTACGTTTCTGTGCCTGATTGACTTTCTGTGTTGAAATAACGATGTGTTTCCCTTCGATAGAGTAGGTATATCCGGTATTTTTCAACACGGTTTTTATAGCATCCGGCAAATTCAGATTGTTGATAGAAACATTTACGATTTTATTCAAACTGATGTTTGTATCTTCATAATCGACAGAGTATCCTGTTTGCTTTTCGATTTCTTCAAATGCAGTCTTTAAGGTTATACTTTTTGTAGTCAATGTTACTTTCTGGTTTTCCGCAAAGATTTGTTGCGGGAGTGTGAGAAGTAAACAAATAAAAGCAAAGATGAACAGACTATTTAGCCTGCCGTGTTGTGATTCTTTATTTATTTCCATATCTTTGTAAATTAGATTTTTTAGTTGAATACTTAGAATAAAATGCCCTTATCTGTAAAAAGATATCAGGCGTGGTGTTCTACGATTTCAATTCCGGGGAGAATGATTGGCGTCGGCTCCCCGGTTTCTTTTTTTCATGGTATGTGCCTCCTCTTTTTAATAAATGAATACGTTATTGTTCTCTACCTTGTATTTGAAGCCGATTATTTTTTGGAGAATATCCATCACGTGCTCCAATCCTTCATCCGGAGTGAACTTGATTGTAAATGTCCGCTCTTTGTATCGGCCGGCTTCATAGTTGACGGTAACCCCGAAGCTACGTTCGATCGTTTGTACGATTTCCCCGAATGTAGCTCCCTGGAATATCAGGTAGCCTTGTTTCCAGTAGGAGCATTTGTTTGCGTCAACCTTGCTGAAGGATACTTTCTTATTTATATGATTGTACACAACTTGTTCATTGGGTTTGATAATAAATGATTGCCGGACAGGATATTTCGTGTCGACTTTGATTTTTCCTTCTTCTAATGTCGCGATTGTATTAGGGGAATCCGGGTAGGATTGTACGTTAAAAATGGTCCCTAATGCCTCGACGTCCATGTATTTTGTATTTACGATGAATGGTTTCCGGGGATTCTTGGCTACTTTGAAATTGGCTTCTCCGCTTAAAAACAAAGTACGAGTGGCACCTTTGAAATCCTTTTCATAGACAAGAAGCGAACCTGCGTTTAACCAGACAACTGTTCCGTCCGACAGGGTGATTTGTTTTTTCTCTCCATAGGAAGTCGAACACTCCACCAATTCTGTTTTTTCAACAACCGGGTTTATCTCCGTTAAATAAAAGTACGTTCCAAAAGCTCCGAGTAAAGGCAAAAGCAGGATCGCAGCGATTCTCCGGATATACAAACCAATGGATTTATAAGGCTGCCGGTCGGTTGTTTTCATCCGTTTATGCAGTTGTTCGAGTTCTTGGAACGTTGAATCGTCTGCCACAGCCGGATCTTCCTCCCATAAAGCAGCCAATGCTTTTTCTTTTTCCTTCTGAAAATTCTCGTCAAGAAGCCAGGTGTGAAACTTCTTTTGTATTTCCGGGGACAGGTCGTTACCGAAAAATTTAGCAATTAGTATATGTATATAGCTTTTGTCCATTTTTTCGTCTTTATATAATAGCAGACGGACAAGTGGACGAGCACACACAGCCGGAATGTGATTTAATCAGAAAAAAAGCAAGATAATAGAATATGCAATCTTACGCAGTTCGGCAAGCGCTTGTGTCAGATGGTTTTCGACGGTTCGTTTGCTGATATTCAGGCGCAGGGAGATTTCTTCGTTGCTTAATCCGTCTTTGCGGCTCATGATGAATATGTTGCGCCGTTGGGGAGGCATTTTTTCCACGGCGATGTCTATAAGCAGAGATAACTCTTTGGCGTACAGCTCTTCTTCTATCAAGTCGCTGTAGTCGGATTTGTATTGTTCTTTCTGTTGGTAATTCTCTTCGATCAGGCTATGCTCGTAATAATCGTAGATCATATTGCGGGCCATGCGGAAGAGATACGCTTTAAATGAATCGACTTTTGAGATCGTTTCGCGGTTTGTCCAGATTTTATAAAAGATATCCTGTGCCATATCGCTGGCTTTGTCCGGATTTTTGATGAAGCTGGTTAAGAAATGCTTCACCTTCGGGCTGTATTGGATGTAAAGCGTGTCGAAGGCTTTATGATTTCCATTCCCAAGCTCTTTCAGATATTTTGATTCAAGGCTGATATCCATCTCTATAATGTATTGAACTCTCTTTACTTTACAAATGAGCAACGCAAGGTATAGAAAATAATTTGAAGGGACAATTTTTTGAGGGAGAATATGAAAAATAGGAGGGGGTTATTGTAAAAAACGTATTTTTCATCCTTGAAAAGCATCCGAGACCAAGTAAATGTCAACCATCTTTTCAGCCGTCAAAAAGGTGCTCTTTTCTCTTTTTCGGGAGTTTATTGCCGTGAAGTCGGACTTTATTTCGTTTTCCCGGTACTTTATCGCCATGAGAACGGTCGTCATACCCTATGAAGACGGTCGCCATTCCAATGAAGACGGTCGCGAAGGCGATGAAGACGGTCGTCACGGCGACAAGGCCCCTAAAAATTCCTTGCGATATTTGGAACGCCGTCCGTTTTGTTTTCAAATATTCGATTCTCCGGGAGTTAAGGTTTATCACTTTGCCGGCGTTTCCGGCTTTCGGCGATCAAATTGCCCGTTTATCGAAATGGGCTGCGCACCTCGTTTTTCTTATTGTCAGAAAGGGAAGCTTAAACCGTGAAAAGAGTCAATCCAAAATGGAACAACTTTTCGGACGAAATAGAAAAAACGGCCGAAAGGGGGTTCTTGTATATTTCGATGGTTTGCAGAAGGTTCGAATACTCTTATAATTGGCGTATCGACACCTTATAGAAGATTTGGCAGAAAATCCCGGGAGGTTATAAAAAGATGAGACATTAATACAAATTAACGCATTATCTCTTGTATATTTACGATGGATTCGTAGCTTTGCGATACGATCGTAAAATTAATATACAAACATGGAAAGATTAACAAGACAAGAAGAGGATGTGATGCGCTGGATCTGGCAGATCGCTCCTTGCTTTATCAAAGACATTTTGGCGCAGTATGAAGAGCCTAAACCTCCTTATACGACACTCGCCTCTATTGTGAAAAATCTGGAACGCAAGAAGTACGTGAAAGCGAAGCGTTACGGTAATACTTACGAGTACAGGCCGCTGATCCCACAGGAAGAATATAAACGGACGTTTATGGGAAGTGTGGTGAACAACTACTTCGAGAACTCATACAAGGAAATGGTCTCCTTCTTTGCCAAAGAGCAGAAGATTTCGGCTGATGAGCTGAAAGAGATCATCGATATGATAGAGAAAGGACGAGAATAAACCGTTAAATCCGTATTGCCATGACACCGGAATTTGCCTACTTTTTGAAGGTAAATGTAGCTTTTGTACTCCTTTATGCCTTCTATAGACTGTTCTTTTACAGGGACACTTTCTTCAAATTGCGCCGTACGACCCTGTTGGCGTTCTTTGGGGTGGCGTTGCTTTATCCGTTGATGAATATTCAGGATTGGATACGGGAACAGGAACCGATGGTAGAAGTCATTCAGATGTATTCGGCCATTTTACCCGAAACCACGATTACCCCCGATAATGTCCCTGAAACAGATTGGCATGGCTTGCTCCTTTCCGGTGTATCCTATTTGTATTGGGGAGGCGTTCTTGCCTTGTTGCTCCGTTTCCTGGTGCAGTTGAGCAGTATATTATTATTGGCGCGCAAATCGAAGGTCATGCAGATTTATGATACGCGTGTGCATGTTTTAGACCGCCCGGCCGGACCTTTTTCTTTCTTCCGGCTGATATTCCTGCATCCCGGCAGTCATTCGGACAAGGAGATCGACGAAATCCTGACACATGAAGGTACGCATGTCAGCCAATGGCATTCGATCGACGTGATCATTTGTGAGCTGATCTGTATCGTTTGCTGGGTGAATCCCTTTGTGTGGCTGTTGAAGAGGGAAGTGCGCCATAATCTCGAATATCTGGCGGACGATACCGTGCTCGAGTCGGGCTACGACAGCAGAAGCTATCAATACCATCTGTTGGGGCTGTCCCATACAAACAAATCGGCAACCTCTTTATCCAATAGTTTTAATATGCTGCACCTGAAGAACCGGATCAGCATGATGAACAAGAAACGTTCGCACGGTATCGGCAGGGCTAAATACCTGATCTTTATACCGATCGTGGGAGGACTGCTGATCTTTAGCAATATAGACGCCGTGGCACGTATCACGGATGAGCTGGTGGAAAGTTCTTTTGCCGAAGCTCTTATGCCGGAGGCCATACAGTTGCCGATACAATTGTTCCCTGCTGTGAACAAGGAGGAACCGGCTGAAATGCACAGAGGATATGTTCTTTCGAAAGAAGAATTGGCTGCTATTAAGCGGGCCGAGGAGCAAGTCTTTACGGTGGTCGAGAAAATGCCGGAGTATCCCGGTGGACAAAAAGCTTTGTTGAAATACTTGGCTTCCAGTGTCAAATATCCGGAATCCGCGATGCGGAACGGAATCGAAGGACGCGTAAGTTGTTCCTTTATCGTCCGGAAGAATGGCTCCATAACGGATGCGGAAGTGATCCGGGGTGTGGACCCGGCATTGAATGCGGAGGCGTTGCGCATCATAAACGCTATGCCGGAATGGTCGCCCGGCGAGCAGAGAGGGAAAGCGGTTAATGTGAAATATACGGTGCCGGTGTCTTTCCGCCTGGCCAATAAGCACAAGGCCTCTGTATCCGGGACGCCGGTAAAAGGAATCGATACTTCCGGCCGCATTTTTACAGTTGTAGAGCGGATGCCCGAATTTCCGGGCGGGCAGTATTCGTTGTTGCGATATCTGTCACAAAAGATTAAATATCCGGTCATAGCACAGGAAAACGGAATACAAGGCCGCGTCTCTTGCTCCTTTGTCATAGGGGCGGATGGAGCATTGAGCGATGTAAAAGTAATCCGGGGCGTGGATCCTTCGCTGGATGCGGAAGCCGTCCGGGTTATCAAATCGATGCCTAAATGGAAACCGGGTGTCCAGAATAATATGGCGGTTGCTGTGAAATATACCGTTCCTGTGACATTCCGTTTGCAGTAATTTGTTTTGGAGTTATACGAAATACGATACTATATGAAATGTAAGTTTTCTCTATTACTGTTTCTTTGCGCACTGTCCCTTTGGGGGCAGGCGCAGAGTTTTACACTCCAGGAGCTGGTCAACAGGAAACAGTTTCAGGCAGTTGTAGCACGCGCCGACAGCCTGACTCTGGCTGATTCGGCTGATTACGCCACCATGTCTGCCATCGGGCAGGCCTACGAAGGTCTGTTGCGCTATAAGGATGCATACCAATGTTTTTCCTATTGCCTGCAGATGGATACGAACAATGTGGATGCCTTGAATGCCGTCGCGCGGAATGCGATTAACTTCGGCCGGATAGCGGAAGCGAAACGTTGTTACCACAAGGTGCTGGATGCCGACAGCCTGAACTTTTATGCAAACTACCAGTTGGCGCGTCTCTATTACCAATTAGGAGATTACGGCAGGGCGACGGAACACTATCATGTGCTTGCCTCCATTGAAGGCGAGAATCCTTCTATCCTCACCGGCCTGGCGGATTGCCATATCAAAAGGGGCACGGCTCCGAATATAATGATTGCTTTAGAACTGTATGGGCGTGCTTTAAGTTTGAATCCGGAGAATATACGCGTCGCCTCTTCCCTGATCAACACACTGCTCCGGATGGGAGATGGAAAAGGCGCTTTGCAGGTCTGCGACACCGCCTTGTTCTATAATCCGGATAACAGCCAGATAAGGCAAAGCAAAGGGATGGCCTTGTATATGACAAAAGATTATCTGCAGGCAGATACGGTTTACACCGGTTTGCTGGCAGATGGTGATTCTTCGTTCCTGAATCTGAAATACGGAGGGGCTGCCCGCTATATGTCGGGGCACGCACTGGACGGAGTCGAACTCTTGGAGAAGGCTTATGAAATAGATTCGACAGATGTGGAAACAGCCATGCTGTACGGCGCTTCGCTTGGGAAGACCTATGACCGGAAGCGGGCTTACGAGCTGTTCGACCAGGCGGAACTGAATATGCAACCGAAGAAATTCTTTGTCAACCTGCTGACAACCTTCCGCGGAGATGCGTTGCAACGTGACGGACGTTGGAATGAAGCGGAAAAACTGTATTATGCAGCCTGGAAGAAAGACCCGACACAGTTGAATTTCCTGTATGAAATAAACCGGCACTACTGGGATTTGAACCCCGCCTTGTTTCAGAACGAGAAAGAACTGCAAAAAACTATTTTCAGTAAATATACGTACCTGACTGCCTATATGAAGACGGATAAGTCGCAACAGTACCTGTATAATTACCGTCCTTTCCTCGAAGCCGTTTGCGAAGATGCCTTTTTCAAGAACGACGATGAAGTGACGATGCTGGCCCCCGACGGAAAGAAATCAAAGCTGGCGGTTGCCGACCTGCGTGCACTGATCAGCCAATTGCCTGAAATGCCGGCAGAAGAAAGAGAGAGGCGTGAGAAGATGCAGGCCAGATGAAGAAAGCCATGGAAAAGGAAAAAACGCTACACAAAAGCGGAGCGAAACTCGATACGATCGCTCTCACCAAAGAAGAAAAAGAAAAGGCGCGAAAATTGTTGAAAGAGGCAGGGCTGGAATAAACGGAATATCTAAACATTAAATCGATAGACAATATGGAAAAGCAGATTCAAACGATACGGAAGCGGGTAGTGGTTTGGATGTGCCTGGCCCTTTGCTCGCTGTCTGTTTTCGGACAGGAACAGATCCCGACACTCCAGGAATTGGTGAACCGTAAACAGTTTGCTGCTGCCGTGGCGCGTGCCGGAAGCCTTACGCCGGCTGACTCGGCCGACTATGCTACGATGTCTGCTATCGGACAAGCCTATGAGGGCCTGCTTCAATATAGGGATGCGTATGCCTGTTATCAATATTGTTATCGGATGGATACGACGAGTTATGATGCCCTGAGTTCCGTTGCACGTATGGCTATGAATTTAGGGAAGGCTTCTGTCGCGCAGGATTGTTTTCAGAAAGTGTTGCAGAACGACAGTACGGACTTCTTTGCCAATTACCAGTTAGGCCGCCTGTATGTCCAGTTGGGTGATTATGAGAATGCGATCCGCCGCTTCGATGTTTTGCGGAATCAGGATACTGCGGTTGTGAATCCTGTCATCTACCGGAATCTTGCAGACTGCTATATGAAGATTAATGCGATCGATTCGGCTACGATCTGCTATTTCCAGGCGCATGATGCCAACCGGGAGAATGCCGGTCTTGCCAGCGCTTTGGTCAACTGCCTGCTCCGGCAGGGAGGGCCGAATGTGCTGGATGCCATTGAGGTATGCGACACAGCTCTGTATTATAATCCCGGAAACCATGCTCTGATGGGAAACAAGGCGATGGCCTATTATATGAATAAGAACTATGAGGAGGCGGACTCCATTTATGAAGTCTTGCTGGCGGAGAAAGACTCTTCCTTCTTTACGTTAAAGTATGGCGGTGCGGCCCGTTATCTGTCCGAACGCGCTTTCGACGCAATCCCGTTGCTCGAGAAAGCTTACTTGAAAGATACGGCGGATGTGGAAACGACTTTGCTTTTAGGGGCGGCCTTAGGAAAGACATATGACCGGAAGCGCGCCCTCGAGCTGTTTGACCGGGCGGAACAGTTGATGCGTCCGAATGAAGCGTTGGCCAATATGTTGCTGTTTTCCCGTGGTGAGACTTTATGGGCCGATGGGCAGGGATATAAGGCGGATGCCATGTTCTATAAAGCTTGGCTGGAAAATAAGGATCGTCTCGATTTGCTGTTTCGTATTGACCGGCAGTATGGCAATTGGGGAGTGGTAGATTACGGAACTGACGAGCGGAAGTCACGCGCTTTGTTTATCAAGAACCTTTTCCTGAACGAGTGTTTCCGTACCCGTCGTAAGACAGAAGGTTTCCATGCCTACCGGAGATTCCTGCAATATATGTATGAAGAGGCCTTCTTCCAGAATAAAAAAGAACTGGAAATGATCGCCCCTAACGGAAAAAGGAGCAAACTGGCTGTTGAAGACCTGAAGACATTAATCGACCGCCTGCCGGAAATCCCCGCCAATGAGAAAAAGTTTATGGACGAAATGGATGCCGCAATCAAGAAATCCCGTGAAATGAAAAAAAACGGCCAGACGGACACCGCCCTTTTCAACGCAGGCAGGAAAGCTGTACAGAAAGCAGAGGAGAAGACATTAAACACTAAATGATAATTTAATAATATATATTTATGACATACAAGTCCTTATTTCTAATTAGCCTGGCGTTTTCTCTTTTTGCCTGTGGTGGAAAGCAGACCGAACAACAGTCGGTAGCCGAAGTGGAACCGGTAGAACCCGAATATCCCATAGCTGTTCCGTTTGAAGCGGGAGTCGGTGTGGAACGGGAAATGAAACTGAGCGATATTGCCGACTCGGTACGGTATATTCCGTTGGAGACGAAAGATAATTGCCTGATTGATTTTATTAATTCGGGTACTGTGGTTAAAACCGGTAAATATTGGTTTGTATCGAGTAATACAGTGTTATACCAATATACGTTAGACGGGAAATTTATCCGGACGATCGGTTCACGAGGCGGAGGCCCCGGACAATTCAATTATTTCCAGCAAGTCGACGTAAATGAAGACTCCGGGTTGGTCTTTATGCTGACGACTTCCGGGAAGATAAATGTGTATAATATGGAGACGGGGAAGTTTCTTTATGATATAAAGACGCCCGACAGAGATCCGGCTCAGTTTGCCATGTTGAATGATAGCCTGGTTGCGACCTTTATGCTTAACAGCAGTGGGCAACAGAAAGAGCGTATTCATATCTCGAACCCGAAATGTGAGACATTGAATACCTTTTACCGTTCCGATTTGTTTGAGATGAAAAGCGGAATCCGGAGGTTAATGATGAGTGGAATTGACCGATATATATTCCATTATGATGGCAAGGTTTGTTATAAAGAGTTTTATTGTGATACCCTGTTTGTTGTTACTAAGGATGAACTCCAACCGCGTTATATCATTGATCTGGGTAAATATTCCATTCCTCTCGACTGCCGGATGGAAGTATGTGATGGAGATTGGAAAACGTATGCCACAGTCGCAGCCCCTTATATCCGCAACCAGGTGATTGAAACGGATTCTCTGCTTTTCATGCCTTATAATTATTGGGCGGGAGAGAGAACCCGCCACATGGTGCTTTATGACAAAAAAGCGAAGGAATGTTTTTCCATCCCGGGCGGTTATATAAAGAATGACTTTCCCGGTGCCTTGCCTTTGCGCCCGGCGACATCTCTGGATAAGAACCTTCTGCTCTCAGTCTGGGAGGTTGAAGAGATCATGAAAGAGGCAGAAAAGAATCCCGCTGTATTGGATCATCCCCAATTGAAGAAATTGACAGAGGATGATAATCCGGTATTGATGTTGGTCTATTTGAAATAAACATGATACGTTTTGTTAGATTGGTACTATTGATTTTTACAAATGGCTATCAACTAACCCAAGCCATGAACAAATTCATCTTTTAGCAGTCCACCGCTTGTGTACTTACGAAATGATGAGTATGTTTGCAATGATGAAGAAATTCCTGTCTCTTTTGCTCATGTTTCTGCTTGTGTGGCCTGCGATGGCGGGGGAGCGCAAGAAGGTTGCTGTCGTGTTGGGCGGTGGCGGGGCAAAAGGTGTGGCGCATATCGGGGTGTTGAAAGTCCTGGAGGAAGCGGGCATACCGGTTGATATTGTAACAGGAACCAGTATGGGAGCGATTGTCGGTGGACTGTACGCGATCGGATATAGCCCGGATGAGATTAAAGAGATGGTCGAGTCGCAAGACTGGCCGATGCTGCTTAGCGATAAGGTGAAGCGCAGCCACCTGTTTTTCCCCGAAAAGGAGAAAGCTGAACGATATATCCTTTCCCTGCCTTTCGGACGTGAAAAGAAAGACCGCGTGATTGACGGTGTGGTAAAGGGACAGAACTTGCAAAACCTGTTTTCCGACCTGACGATGGGTTACCATGACTCGGTCGATTTCAATACCTTCCAGATACCTTTTGCTTGTGTGGCCGTAGATATGGTCAGTGGTAAAGACTATGTGTTTCACGGAGGCAGTCTTCCGCTTGCCATGCGTGCCAGTATGGCGATTCCGGCGGTCTTTACCCCGGTGCGGCTGGATAGTATGGTGCTTGTCGACGGAGGATTGAATAACAACTATCCGGTGGATGTCGCGCTTGCGATGGGGGCCGATATCATTATTGGCGTAGACCTGGCAACCAGCGATCTGCGTACCTTCGACCGTTTGCATTCGCCCGGCGATATCGTGACGCAGATCATCGCTTTGCATGGTTATGACAAATATGCCCGTAATCGTGACCGGACGGACTTGCTTTTCCGGCCGGATATGGAGCCGTACCGCTCGGCCAGTTTTACAACAGCCGCCCTCGACACGATGATGCGGCGGGGAGAGATGGATGCCCGCCGCCGTTGGGACGAGATCATCGCCTTGAAACAGAAGATCGGCCTTCCGGATGATTATACGCCTCCTATTTTGGCCTCCCGGCAGAAACATCGACCGGTCCTCCCTGCCGATACGTTCAATATCCGTCATATCCGTTTTGATGGCGCCGATCCGCGGGATATCGGTTGGTTGCACCGCATCTGTGCTTTGAAAGAGAACAGCCGTATTACGTTGAAAGAGCTTCGGAAGGCTATGTCCGTGTTGGTCGGTACAAATGCTTATGCGTATGTGAATTATAAGTTGACGGGCGAGAACCAGCAGGATCTTGTCCTGACATTGCAGCCGAAATCGGAGAGTTCGGTGAATCTGGGAGTGCGCTTCGACTCGGAAGAGATTATCGGGGTGCTGCTCAACGCGACTTACCATCAAGGAAAACGGAACCATTCGCGGTTTGCCTTTACCGGGCGTGTGGGGAGCAAGATTTCTTCGGCCAGGCTGGACTATTCGATCGAGCGTTCCCCGCTCCGCAACTTCAACCTGTCCTACAAATTCAGCTATAACAATCTGGATATTTATGAAAAGGGGGATAAGCGGTTCAACACGACCTATACGCACCATCTGGCCGAGTTCGCCTATTCGGATATGAACTGGTTGAGCTTCAAGATTCAAGCCGGGCTCCGTTATGAGTATTTCAATTATAACTCATTCCTTTATACGGGAAACAGCGAGCAGTATGATGTGCGTCCGGAGAGCTTCCTGAGTTATTTTGCTACGGCACACCTCGAGACGTTCGACCGGCGCTATTTCCCGAACAAAGGCGTATCCTTAGAGGCGGATTATTCACTCTATACGGATAACTTTGTGGGGTATAACGGCAGTTCTCCTTTCTCGGCGATCGGGTTGAAGTTTATGACGGTTTGCCCCATCAGTTCGCGCCTGAGTCTTTTGCCGGCGCTTTACGGCCGTGTCCTGATCGGCGGAAACACGGCTTATCCGTTTTTGAATGCGGTAGGCGGTGAGACGTTTGGACGCTATTTGCCGCAGCAGTTGCCTTTTGCCGGCATTAGCCATATGGAGATATTGGACAATTCGGTTGTCATCGCCCGTTTGCAGTTGCGGCAACGTATTGCCGGGAATAATTATATCACTTTGACCGGTAACTATGGCATCCATAACGGCGACTTTTTCCATTTGCTGCAAGGAAAAAGCCTTTGGGGAGGCAGCCTGGGATATGCCTATAACAGCATAGCCGGACCGCTGAGTGCGACGTCGGGATGTCTAACCGCAACTCGAGCTTGCAGTTTTATATGAATTTAGGATTTATGTTTTAACGATATAATATATAAAGGTATGAATGCAGAAATAATACAATTCCTGACGGAACTGCGTCAGAACAATTACCGTGAATGGTTCCAGGCAAATAAGGATCGTTATGATGCTCTTCGCAAAGGCTTTATCGACGAAGTCCAACAATTGATCAACCGGATTGCCCTGTTCGATCCGGAGGTTGCCGGGTTGGAGGCGAAAGATTGCCTGTTCCGTATTTACCGGGATATCCGCTTCTCTCCGAATAAGACTCCTTACAAAACGCATTTTGCGGCCTATATTGCCTCTTGCGGTGGCCGCGGTAGTGAACGGGCGGGCTATTATATCTATCTCGAACCGGGTGGTTGTCTGCTTTCGGGCGGTGTCTGGTGTCCGCCGCCGGCTTTGTTGAAGGCGCTTCGCAAGGATATTTATGAGAATATAGAGGATTTTGTGGCGATCATGGAGAAACCGACTTTCAAGAAAGTATATCCGGTGATGGAAGGCGAAGTCCTGAAACGTATGCCTGCCGGCTATCCTTCCGATTTCAAATACGATGAAATCCTTCGCCATAAAGATTTTAGTGTCGTCTCCTACAAACCGGACGAATTCTTCTTCGCCTCCGACTGGATGGATAAAGCGGTTGCCGATTTCAAATTATTGTACCCGTTCAACCAATTCCTCAATTATACAGTGGATGAGTACGCCGGAAGGGTTTGATAAAAGAAACTTTTTCATTTTGTTTAATCTTAAAAGAACGTGTGATGAAACCAGGTTTATTTAAAAAGGTGTTTATCTCTTCATTGAAGGTGTATTGCTATTTCCTTATTGCAATAATGTTAACGTCATTTATATGTGGAAGTAATTTATTTGCGGAGAACATATGTTTGATCATTTCCATGTTTCCTATATATATGGGATGTAGTTTTTTAGCGTATGTGATTTCGTAGGGGCGAGCAGACCTCGCCCTTACCATCTTTTCCTACATTTCAATATATATTTCTCGCATTTCATAATATTTTTATCGAAAAACAATAAAAAAGTTTGGTAGTCTCGGAAATAATATATTCTTTTGCATATCGAATAACAATAAATATTGTTTGAGAAACGGATAGTAAAAGATTTTATATGAAAAGACGATTAAACATATTTGCTTTGTTGATACTTCTGGCACTGACTGTCCATACCGGATATACCCTGTTTTATTCATGGGGGGAGATTTCCACGGCCTATAAAGAAGGATATGAGAGTGCAAGAAAATTCCCAGAACAGCCAAGCAAAACGCAAGATAAGGAATATTTATCCAGACATGATATTTTTATCAGGAAAAAGGGTGGCGATGTAGCAATAATAGATTCGGTTTATAATACAAAGACAAATAGCTATGTTCCGACAGATGTACAAAAGGTACAAATAAGTATTTCAGAAAATGAGAATCCAGGTTACGGCATAGCGATTGGTATAATGGGATTTCTTTTGCTTCCGCTTTTGTTAGCTGTGATTATTCTTTTTTTAAAATTAATTGCTGACATACAGTCCGCTTTGATTTTTACGAAGGCTAATGTGTTGCGTTTGAGATGGATTGGCGTTTGTCTGTTGCTAATTGGTGTTATATATACGATTGGCAATTATATGGAACTGGTGTTCGTCCGCTCTGCTGTCGAGATATCCGGTTATGAAATTACTGGCGAAGGTATGATAGAGTTTCCTTCTTTAATAAATGCGATGATCGCTTTTTTGGCTGCGGAAATATTTGCAATAGGTTTGAGATTGAAAGAAGAGCAAGAATTAACGATATAAAATAAACTACAAACAGATAAAACATTATGAAACAGTTCTTCAAAACAGTATTTGCATCCACGCTGGGCGTGCTGATTGCGCTGGGAATCGTAACGATGGGTTCCATTTTCTTTTTCATCGGAGTAGCAGCCAGCTCTGGTGGTTCTACTGAATACAAACCGAGTAAGAACACGGTGTTCAAACTTTCTTTGAACGGTACGTTGGTAGAACAGTCGGTTAAGAATCCTTTTTCCGAGTTGATGGGCGAGAGCAGTGGTCAGTTGGCTGTGCCGGATGTGATCAAAGCAATCCGTCGTGCAAAGGCGGATGATAATATCAAAGGTATCTATCTGGAAGCCGGTTCCCTTTCTTCCGGTTTTGCCGGAGTTGAGGCAATCCGCCGCGAGTTGGAAGACTTCAAGAGTAGCGGTAAGTTTATCGTTTCTTATGGTGACTTCTATACACAAGGCTCCTACTATCTGTGTAGCGTAGCAGACTCTATATTCTTGAATCCGCAGGGAAGCGTTTCACTTGTCGGGCTTGCTTCACAAGGTATTTTCTATACTGGCCTTGCCGAAAAGATCGGAGTTGAGCATTATATCTTTAAGGTTGGAACCTATAAAAGTGCAGTGGAGCCTTATTTCCTGAAGAAGTTCAGCGACGCTAACCGCGAACAGCTTACTTCTCTTCTGGGTAGCGTCTGGGGAAATATGACATCTGCAATTGAAAAGAGCCGCAATATCTCTTCCGACGAATTGAACCGTTACCTGAATGAAGGTTTAGCAACGGGACAGGCAACGAATGCCGTAGATTATAAGTTGGCCGACAAACTTTGCTACCGCTATGAAGTGGAAAATGCAGTAAAGGAAATGGCCGGACAGGACGTGAAAGGCAAGCTGAAGACAGCCGGTGTTGATAAAGTCGCTTCAATCAAAGTCAAAGAAAAAGACAGTAAGAATAAGATTGCAATCCTCTATGCCGAAGGTGAAATCAGGGACGAAGATTCTTCTTCTCCTTTCGGAGCAAACGAACAGGTTATTTCCGAAGAAATGGCAAAGAAATTGCGTAAGCTGAAAGATGACGATGATGTGAAAGCTGTTGTATTTCGCGTAAATTCTCCGGGCGGTAGTGCGTATATCTCCGAACAGATATGGAAAGAGGTTGTTGAGCTGAAAGCAAAGAAGCCGATCGTCGTTTCAATGAGCAATTATGCTGCTTCCGGCGGATATTATATTTCTTGTGCTGCAAACAAGATCATTGCCGAACGTACGACACTGACCGGTTCAATAGGCGTGTTCGGCGTAGTCCGCAACTTTACCGGAACATTTGACAAGCTGGGTGTCACTACCGATATCGTGAAAACCAATACATATGCCGACCTGGGCGATTTCACCCGTCCGATGCGTGAAGATGAAAAAGCATTGATCCAGCGTGGTGTTGAACAAACATATGATCTGTTCTTGACTCGTTGCGCCGATGGCCGCGGTATGACAAAGGCAGAGATCGATTCAATCGGACAAGGCCGTGTCTGGACAGGTGAACAGGCATTGGAAAGAGGTCTGGTCGATAAGTTAGGCGGTATGGATGATGCTATTAAAGAGGCGGCTTCTTTAGCTGAACTGACTGATTACTCTGTAACGGTTGCCGACGGTCCGAAAGATTTCTTCACTAAGTTTATGGAGAAGAAGATGGACGAAGTAAAGGTTTCGATGGTTAAGTCTGTTATGGGCGAAGAACAATTCAATCTCTACTCCACTATCCAGAGAGCAAAAACGGAATCCGGTGTTATTGCCCGTATGCCGTTTGATATAAAAGGTTTATAATAAAACATAGGGGATGCGTCCTCCTTGTCCCCGCGCTTGACGCGGGGCCGCAAAGGAACAGGCTTCATCATACGGTTCGTTCTGATGTGATCCTGCGTCAAGCGCGGGAACGAGGGACTTTTGGCACATCCTCTTCTAACAAGAAAAGGCTATAGGTTATGAAAAAGCAATTAAATCTGATCTGTGTATTGATATTTTTCTTTGTCGGGCTGTCTTTAGTGCCGACCATCTACTCAATGGGCAACGCTTTTGTGGATGGTTTCAAGGTTGGAATGTCGCAAGTGGAAGAGGCTCACAAGCAAGGAGCAACAAATATCACGACGGAAATAATGAGTCCGCTGGCTCTTAATTTATGGCCGAAGTCTTTGGCTGCCACTTCTGATAAGGTCTTTAATCAGAAGGATCAGGAGTGGTATCCGGCTTCGCATATCAAAACGTTGGTTTGGGCAAAAACCAAAGATACTGGGTTTACACAGTTCGGTAGTTTCCTTGTCTTGATCGGCCTGTTCTTTATCGTGAAAGCAATCACCCAGTTCTATAAACTGATCAATGCGATTAACCATGAAGTGATATTCGACTGGGTGAATGTACGCCGCTTGAACTGCATCGGCCGCAACCTGCTGATCTCCTTTGTGCTGACACAGGCTTATATGTTGATGAACTATTGGGCTGCCGCCCGCCTTTTCGAACTGGAAGGCTATGAGCATAATTTCTGGTGTGACTTCCAGTCAATGACGCTGATTATGGGATTGATCGCTTTGTTGGTAGGCCGTATTTTCGCAATCGGCCTGAAGATGAAGGAGGAACAGGAGTTGACAATTTAAAGGAGATGTGAAATGAAAAATAGTATTCGGTTGTTTTGCATCCTGTTAGGTGTCTGCTATATTTTGTCTATCGGCAATGGTTTTCTGGAATTTGCGGAAGGATGGTCGGAGGCTTCACATGATGTGATTGAGCAGAAAGATGGTGAGGAGATACATCGGGTGAATCTGGATCTGAAGCCGTTGGCTGGTAATATCTTTCTGGATACATTACAACTATCGTCCGGTGATAAGTACCCTTATCAGTTGAGTGCTGTTACCGTGGCGCATAAGACATCTGACACCTATCAGCTTGTTTCTGCACTTATGGGTTTTATCGGGACTCCGGTTATCTTGGGTTTAGGAGTTTGGGCTTTGTTGTCTTTTGCTTATTTTATCCGTGATGTACAGCGGCAGCAAATATTTATACGTCCGAATATCCGGAGGCTTCGTGTTATTTGTCTGGCACTGGTTCTGGTGGGTGTTTTGGAGAATTTGTTTTCCGGAATCGATCATTATTTCTTGCTGAAGCAGAGTGGAATTGCTTTTCCGGGTTATTCGGTAGCTGATTTCGCATTCAAATTCCGGACATTCTTTATTGCACTTTTATTCGGCCTTTTTGCCGAAATATTTGCTTTGGGAGTTAAATTGAAAGAAGAACAGGAATTAACGGTTTAGGAGGAAGAAATATGAAAACGATTATTAAGTTAGTACTGATTTATATAGGATTTCAATTTATTGGAGGATTGCTGGCTTTACCGGTGATGTTTTTCCTAGATAAAACCTATATGCTGGCGTTTGCGCTGATCTTGGCTTCTTTGATGATGATCTGGTATCTGTTTAAGAAGGACTATATACGCATGAACGAGTACACTTGGTCGATCCGGTCGGTTTCTGTGCTGTCGTGGATGGTTGCCTATGGACTGGGTGCTTATTTCCTTGCTACTTGGTTGAACGAGCAGGTTGATTTGCCGAATGTGATGGAAGACCAGTTTATGGACTTGAGCTTTAATCCCTTGGGCGTTTTAGGCATCGTTGTATTAGGACCGGTTGCAGAGGAATTGTTGTTTCGTGGAGCGATATTGGGGTTCTTGCTGAAAAAGCTATCCTGGCGAAATGCGGTTTTGACTTCTGCATTAATATTTGGCATTATCCATATGAACCCGGCTCAGATACTTTATGCTTTTCTCTTGGGGATGGCGTTAGGCCGTATTTATTACAAAACCGGTAGCCTGCTGATTTGTATGATTATCCATGTGATGTTGAATGGAATCAGCACTGCACTTACAATCTGTTATCCGGATGCTCAGAGTCTTGGGGAGATGTCAGGTGTTGCGCCGGAGGGATGGTTCCTGTTAGTGGGTGCGCTTTTGCTGATTGGAGGTTCATATTATCTGAATCGAATGCGGGAACTTCCCTTTTGGAAAGATCCTGTATTGGCGGAAGAAACAGCCTCTGTAGAGTCTATTAACGAAGAATCAAAAGAGTAAGAGATATGGACAGAATTGTAAAACTACTGCTTGCTCAGATCGGGTTTGTATTTCTTGGGATTCTCCTGGGTATTCCTTTCTTCTTTTTTATGGAGGAATCCCTTGCTATAACCTATATGGCTATATCGGGGCTGCTTTTGGGCTGTTTGTTTTTTATCTGGTATATACTGTCGAAGAAGTATGTTCATTTCGACTCTTTGACCTGGTCATTCCGTTCAATGAAAGTAATCCTGCTGACGGTTATACTGAATATCGTGTTTTTCTATTTTGCGAGTGGACTGGATGGCTTGGGTAATTTCCTGGGTTATAAAGATCTGGATAAGCATTTGAATATCTTGAGGGATATCAGTCTGAGTCCATTTGGACTTTGTGTCCTTATCTTAGTTAGTCCGGTTACCGAAGAATTGTTGCATAGGGGAGCCATACTTAGCTCGTTGCTCGAGAAAAAAGACTTGGCGCCTAAATATGCGATTATAATTTCAGCCTTGATATTCGGTGTTATTCACCCGGGACATAATATCTCTTTTTTCTTGTTCGGATTGCTTTGGGGATACCTTTATTACCGGTCCGGTAGTTTGGGGTTATGTGTTCTTTCGAATATGATTGTGACTGCTCTCTTGGCTTTGCTTGTAATTTATTACCCGGATAAACATTCTGTGTATGAAATGACAGGCGTAATGCCTTTTGCCGGGCTTCTCTCTCTAAGTGTAATAGTGTCTGCTGTCTGTATCTATTTCTTGAACCGAAGCTTGAAGGCTCCGGCTTGGCAAATCTCGGAAAAGACGGATGGTGAAATAGATAGTATCGTAACTAATGAAGAATCAAAGGAGTAAGATATGGCTATAATAGTGAATTTGGATGTGATGATGGCAAAACGGAAGATTGCTTTGGGCGATTTGGCTGATCGTATCGGCATAACTCCGGCAAATCTTTCGATTTTAAAGACGGGTAAAGCCAAAGCTATACGCTTTTCTACTCTTGAAGCAATCTGTAAGGAGCTCGACTGCCAACCGGCGGATATTCTCGAATTTAAGGAAGATGAATCCTGATTTAAGAAAGGAAATTCGTTCTTTCCTTACAATATGTAAGTTGATTTGTGATTGGAAAGCGGATAAAAGGTTGAATATTGTTAAATAAGCTGTATTTGCTGACAATATGTAAGTAAATTCTTGTTTGATTCCGGTTTGCTCTCTACCTTTGCACCGCAATTTGAAAGTAATCTTAAAGTAATAAATATATGAAAGCTTCAATTTTAAGTAAAAGCATTCTTGTTCTTGCAGTTATGTTTTTGTGTAATCTTGCAATGAGCGCAGCCTCTCCCAGAGAGTACATGTATGATACGAAGGAAGAGAATGGTAAAGTTATTTCAAAAGTCATTTTCTTAAATGATAATGGACTTTTGAGTAAGGAATTTAAATATGAGTTTTCTTATAACGAAAACGGCAAGGTGTCAGAGAAAACGGCATATCGCTGGAACGAGAGTAAGGAAACATGGGTCCCCTATTATCAGACAATTTATACATATAATGTAGAAACAGGGGAGATCAATACCACATATGGCATGTGGAATCAGAAAAAAAAGGATTTTAGCTTAAATGTCCAAAATCTTGTTGCCCCGGCAACAAGTTATAATGATATTTTTTCATAATACCTAAGTTAGAATATTTCATAGACACATCGTAAATGGCGCGAATAACAAAAGACGTGAGTCCCTGTTATTAGCGCCATTTTCATATTTATTTGATGATCTTTTCTATCTCCGAAAGATTTTTTTCTACATCTGCATCTGTAACCTCGTAGTTTGTCAGGTCACCTGCCAGATATTGGTCGTAAGCGGCCATATCGATCAGTCCGTGACCGGAGAGGTTGAACAGGATTGTACGCGGTTTACCTTCGAGTTTGGCTTGTTCGGCTTCGCGGATGGCTGCAGCAATAGCGTGTGATGATTCGGGAGCCGGGATGATACCTTCGCTCTGTGCAAATAGGGTGGCAGCCTGGAATGTTTCCAATTGCTGGATGTCGACTGCATCCATTAATCCGTCTTTTTTCAGTTGGCTGACGATAGAACCTGCACCGTGATAGCGCAGACCTCCTGCATGGATATTGGCCGGAGCAAAGTTGTGTCCCAACGTGAACATCGGAAGGAGCGGAGTATAGCCGGCTTCGTCACCGAAATCGTACTGGAATTGTCCGCGTGTCAGTTTCGGGCAAGATGCCGGTTCTGCTGCAACGATGCGGATATCTTTACCCTGTGTCAGTTTATGGCGCAGGAACGGGAATGCAATACCGGAGAAGTTTGAACCGCCACCGAAGCAAGCGATGACGACATCCGGATATTCCCCTGCCATTTCCATCTGCTTTTCAGCTTCCAGACCGATAACGGTCTGGTGGAGCATTACGTGGTTCAGTACGCTGCCCAATACATATTTACAGTTTGGTGTCTGCATAGCCAATTCGACTGCTTCGGAGATAGCTGTACCCAGACTTCCCTGATAGTTCGGATGTTTGGTAATGATGTCGCGTCCGGCGCGTGTACTCATACTCGGTGATGCGACTACTTCAGCCCCGAATGTTTGCATCATGGAACGGCGGTAAGGTTTTTGATTGTAGCTTACCTTAACCATATAAACCGCTAATTCCAAGCCGAAATGTTTGGCTGCCATAGCCATAGATGCTCCCCATTGTCCGGCACCCGTCTCGGTTGTGATATTCGTCACACCTTCCTTTTTACAGAAGTAGGCTTGCGGGATAGCTGAGTTCAACTTGTGTGAACCGACCGGGCTGACGCTTTCGTTTTTAAAATAGATATGGGCCGGCGTATCCAATGCCTTTTCCAGTCCGTAAGCACGAACCAGCGGAGTCGGACGCCAGATTTTATACATCTCGCGCACTTCTTCCGGGATTTCAATCCAAGGGTCTGTCTGGTTTACTTCCTGATGAACCAATTCTTTGGCAAACAGCGGATAGAGGTCTTCCGGATTCAGTGGTTCCTTTGTTTTAGGGTTTAACGGAGGAAGCGGTTTATTCTTCATATCTGCTACAATGTTGTACCAAGCAGTAGGAATATCTTTCTCCTGCAATAAAAATTTCTTACTTTCCATAATATTGTTATGTCGTTTACATTATTAATCCAAAATGGCCATTAAGGCTTACAACTTGGAAGCAAAGTAACAAATAATATTCCATTCTTCAAATGAAATACCGGAAAATATATATCTTTGCGGCCAACTCTGTAAACTGATAACAAACGACAAATATGAAAAAGCTGATATTACTGCTGGCAGGCATCTGTATGTTCTTTCCGGCAACAGCGCAGAAGAAAGATTTCACCTATAAGTTTTACGGTTTTGTCCGTGGTGACCTTTTCTATAACTCTCGGGCTAACATGGCTCCGATAGACGGAAACTTCTATTTGTTTCCATTGGATAAAAAGCCGGACCCTGACGGCAAGGACTTGAACGCCAGTCCTAACGGCAGTTTCTACACGTTTACTTCCCGGTTGGGTTTGGATATGACCGGTCCGAATGTGGGTATAGCCCGGACAAGCGCTAAGATTGAAGTTGACTTTGGCGGTTTTTCGTCCAGTAATACGATGCTACGCGTCCGCCAGGCCTATGTTGCTTTGGACTGGGATCGGAGCCAAGTGCTGATCGGACACACCTGGCATCCCCTTTTCGGAAGTGTTTTCCCTGATATGTTGAACCTTTCGACAGGCGCGCCTTTCCAGCCTTTCAACCGCAGTCCCCAATTGCGTTATCAATATAAAGCCGGCAAGGTGAAGCTGACGGCTTCCGCTATCTGGCAATTACAGTATCTTTCGAGTGGGCCGAACGGGATGAGTGAGGAATATATTAAGAACAGCTGCGTGCCCGAATTCTATGTCGGTGCGGATTATGCGTCCGGCAATGGTTGGCTGGCAGGTGCCGGCATTCATTTGATTTCGCTGAAACCACGCACTTCGGCTGTCTGGGATGAAAAGACTTATAAAGTGAATGAGCGCATGACAGCCCTTTCTTATGAAGCGCATGTCAAATATACCGGGCGGAATTATACTTTTGCAGCGAAGAGCCTGATGGCTTCCAGCCTGGACCACACTGCGCTGATCGGTGGTTACGGTATCAGCGCGATCAATCCGGACAACGGCGAGCAGGAATATACTCCTTACCGCCATTCTACTTCCTGGGTGAATTTCACCTATGGGACCAAGTGGAAAGGGCATTTCTTTGCCGGTTATACGAAGAATCTGGGAACGTCTGATGCGTTGGTTTCTCCTGCTAAATATGGTATGGGCTTGGATCTGGACCAGTTGCTTTCTACCAATATCGCATTTTCGTACAACTTGCCACATTGGCAGATCGGTCTTGAATATATGCCGTCGACAGCTTGGTATGGCGAAACGGATATGGCTTCCGGCAAAGTGGTGGATATACATTCGGTAACGAACCACCGCATTCTGGGGCTTGTGATGTATTATTTCTGATGAGGGACGCATTTATAAAACTGCACATTTCCATTCTTTTGGCAGGCTTTACCGGCCTGTTTGGAAAACTGGTCACGCTGAACGAGGGATTGCTCGTCTGGTACCGGATGCTTTTGGCTGCAGTTATGCTTTTCCTGATTCTTTGGGGGAGTGGGAAACTAAAACGGGTCCCTTTTCGTGAAGTATTGAAGATCGCCGGGACAGGCTTGCTGTTGGGACTTCACTGGGTGTTTTTCTATGGGAGCATCAAGGCAGCGAATGTCTCGATCGGTGTAGTCTGCTTCTCGCTGGTCGGTTTCTTTACTGCGTTGTTGGAACCGCTGATTATCAGAAGGCGTCTTTCGATTAAAGAGATATTGTTCAGCCTGGTGGCCGTATGCGGCATTGTTTTGATTTTCCAGTTCGATACACGTTATCGGACAGGGATTATTATCGGTGTGGTTTCGTCGGCATTGGCGGCTCTGTTTACTATTACGAATAAGAAAGTGGGTGCGCGCCATTCTTCCAGCATGATGTTACTTTACGAAATGATTGGCGGTTTTTTAGGGCTGACCTGTCTGTTGCCGTTTTATCTGCATTTCTTTCCGGTAGAGACGATCTTGCCGGGGATGATTAATTTCCTTTATCTGCTGCTGCTTGCGTTGGTTTGTACGATAGGGCTTTACCTGTTGCAGATACAGGTGTTGAAGCAGGTTTCCGCGTTTACTGTGAATCTGAGTTATAATCTGGAGCCTGTCTACAGCATTATCCTTGCCATGCTCTTTTTCGGGGAAGCGAAAGAGTTGAACTTCGCTTTTTATGCAGGGCTGGGGTTGATCCTTCTTTCCGTCCTGTTGCAAACATGGGAGGCTATCCGTTATAAGGCAGCGTAAACCAGAAACGCGATCCTTCTCCGAGTTTGGAGTCTACTCCGATTGTTCCGTTGAGTGTTTCGACAATGGTTTTGCAAATGGTGAGTCCTAAACCGGTACCTTGTTTGAATGAATCAACTTTTACAAAGCGTTCGAAGATCGTGCGCTGGTTTTGGGGGGAGATTCCGATGCCCGTATCGATTACTTCGACTAAGATGCGTCGTTCCATAATGCGGTAAGAAAGCGTAATGCGACCTTTTTCCGTAAACTTGGTTGCATTAGAAATCAGGTTTGAAATGACCTGCGTGATACGTTTGGGATCTGTATGAACGATAATATCCGGCAAGGAGTCGAAATCACAGATCAGTTCAACCCCGTCGGGCATTTTCAGTGAATGGACTTGATACTGTTCGTGACATATTTCCTTCAGGCTGGCATCGGTAAGCGAGTAATCCAGGATGCCCGACTCTATTTTCGAGAAGTCCAGAATATCGGTTATCAGCCGAAGCAGCAAATCGCTGTTTTTGTTGATTATCTTGACAAATTCTTCTTTTTCTTCCTTGTTTTCTGTCTCAGCCAAGATGCCGGAGAAGCCGATTATGGCGTTGAGCGGCGTCCGGATCTCATGGCTCATATTGGCAAGGAATGCTGATTTTAGTTTATCAGCTTCGCGTACTTTTTGTATTTCCAGTTCCGACTGCCGGGTTTCATATTCTGCATGATACAATTTCTCTTCCAACAGTTTCTCTTCGGTTATGTCGGTGACGTGGCAAACCATTTTGTTCAACCGCTTGCTTCCCTTTGTCTTGTAAGCTTGTGCATTGATACGTATCCAGATCGTTTCGTTCTCGATACTGGTTCGGCATATAAAGCTGCAATGATCCTGCACTCCGTTTATTACCTGGAACAATTGGTTGACATTATCGGTTTTCCGGACAATCTGTTGTACGTTTTCGATAGTCATGTGCTTGTTGTTTCTCAGGTAATTGAAGAGTTTATTGCTCTCTCCTGCCTCATTGAGTAAGGGGTCGATGAACAATTCTTTTTTCTCTATATCATATTCGGCAACCAGCGAATGGCCGGAGAGGAGAACCGCTTTAAGGGTTGCCAGGTTGTTTTGCATACGCTCCTCTTCCAGTCGTTTTTCCGTTTCGTCGGATATGATAAGCAAGTAGCCGATATGGCCGAATTCATGGTCGGTCAAACCGATCCCTTTTATCATCAGATATTTAACTTGATCGGTTAGAGATGATAAATAATATCCGGAATCTCGTACGGCATTGAAATCGTATGTGAACGAAAAACTGAACGCTTTCCTTTTTGATATCTGGTCGAGAGCTTTGGCTGGGATAGACGGATCCTTGAATAAATTCACTCCTATCAATTGGTCGCGGCTTGTACCGAAGGTTTTGCAATCAGCGTCGTTTACGTCGATCAGATAACCTTCCGAGTCGTACAATTCCACGCCGATCGGCAGATTATTGAAAAACTGCTGGAACTTCGTGCTTAGTTCGGAAATGCGTTTTCTCGACTCTTCAAGGTTATTGTTGGTCTGCCAGCGTTCGATGATAATGGAAAATATACTGGCCGTAAGATGCATATCCTCGACTTCTGCTATTGTCCAGAAACGATGTGCGCGCACGGAGTCGAAACCGATGAATCCCTGTACTTTATTATGAAAAGTCAGCGGTATGATCAGCATGGATTTTAATTGTTGTTCGGTCAGCAAAGCCTTGTCGGTGGCAGCTTCGGATGGCAGCATGGCTATATCGCCCAACACGATGTCATGCCCGCTTCTGACGGTTTCGATAATCCAGGGAATTGTATCGTAGGTCAGCTTGCTCTGGTCGTCTTTGGGGACTTTTACCCATTCGCTCATCGCTTCGCAAATAAAGTTGGCGGTCTGTCCGTCTTCTTCGAAAATAGCAACGTAGCCCCAATCCGCATTGAAGTAGTCCAACAATACGCGCATAGCTTTTTCGATCGGATCTTTCTCTTCATTAAAGAGGATAACCAAAACTTCGGAAATAATACGTTTGATGGTTGGCGTTTCAAAGGGTGTGCGAACCTTGGATCTATCCGGTTCATTATCCCTAACTTCCAGTAATTGTATTAATTCTTCCCGGGTCAACAGATCGTATGGCGATGTTTTGAGAGTCATATCAGAATCTTTAGCTAATCGCAAAAGTAGAAAATAGTTTTGATTTTTAAAGCTTTCGCCGATTATTATCTAATATTCCCTATGTGTGCGCTCTTATTTGAAGCGGAGGAAATCTGTTTTCGGCGGCGTCGTGTATATTCTTGACGCTGTCGTGTAAGTTTTCGGCGACGTCGAATATATTTTTGAGGACGTCGGGAATAGATTTCTATTGCTTCGGATTCACAATGGATGACGGTTTCCTTTTAGAACTATTATAATTAGAATAGCAGGCTCATTCCGGGTAAAAAGTTATATTTGCATGTTCTAACATTGGTCGGCCCGGTGGTCGACCTGCCATTATTGATTTTGATTATGTTGAAACAACAGTTACAGCAAAAGTTACAGCAAAAACTCTCTCCTCAGCAGATCCAGTTGATCCGGCTTCTGGAACTTCCGGCTATCGAGCTGGAGGAACGCGTGAAGCATGAATTGGAGGATAATCCGGCGTTGGAAGAAGGGAAGGAGATTACTGACGACTTTGACCGTACTGACGAAGGGGGTGATGAGTTGGCATCTAACGATATGGATGGAGGAACGGAGAGTGATACCGACCTCTCTTTAGGCGATTATATGAGTGAAGACGATATTCCCGATTACAAACTCCGCGAATTGAGCGAGCGTGTCGAACGGAAAGAAGACGTACCCTTTTCAGTCAGCGAGTCTCTCAATGAATATCTGCTCCAGCAGCTTGGCTTGCGCGATTTGCCGGAGAAACAGGTAAAGATCGGCGAATATATTATCGGAAACATAGACGACGACGGATATCTGCGCCGTGACCTGTCTGCCATTGCAGATGACCTGGTATTCCAGGCGGGACAGGATGTGACAGAAGAAGAGATCGGCGAAGTTCTGACCATTATACAGGATTTCGATCCGGCAGGCGTGGCCGCCCGCAACTTGCAGGAATGCCTTTTGCTGCAACTGGCCCGTCGCGAGAAAACGCCCGATACGGAATTGGCAATCCGTATGCTGACCGACTATTTTGAGGAGTTTACCCGTAAGCATTACGATAAGATTATCCGCGGATTGGATATAGACGAAGCTGCCTTGAAACGGGCCATTCACGAAATAACAACCCTCGATCCTAAACCTTGCGGCAGCTGGGGCGGTTCTATGGAGACAGCTTTGAGCCAGGTGATTCCCGACTTTGTGGTGGAAGCTGTCAACGGTGAATTGATCCTGAGCATGAATAACCGGGGGATTCCCGATATGCGCATCAGCCGCGAATATGCCGAGATGTTCCAGGATTATGCCGGCAACAAGGCAAACCAGACATCCAAGATGAAGGAAGCTGTCCAGTTCGTAAAGCAGAAGCTCGACTCCGCCCAATGGTTCATCGATGCCATCCGCCAACGCCAGGAAACCTTGCAGCGTACGATGGAGACAATCATTCTCCTGCAACGCGACTTCTTCCTGACCGGCGACGAGGCGACTTTGCGTCCGATGATCCTCAAAGATGTGGCGGAACGGGCCGGATATGATATTTCGACCATCTCGCGTGTGAGCAACAGTAAGTACGTGCAGACGAATTTTGGTATCTATCCGCTGAAATACTTCTTTTCCGAATCGATGCAGACCGACAGTGGCGAAGAAATATCCACCCGCGAGGTGAAAAAGATTATGAAAGAGCATATCGACGGCGAAGATAAGCGCAAGCCGCTTACCGACGAGGAACTGGCCTCCATCCTGAAGGAAAAAGGCTACATCATCGCCCGCCGTACGGTAGCCAAATACCGCGAACAATTGGGCATTCCGGTTGCACGGCTCAGAAAAGAAATATAAATTTGAAGCGTTATGAAGTTATTTGCAAATATCATATCCGGGATGTTTCATCCGTTGCTGATGGTGACGTATGGTGTCGTGCTGGCACTGTCTTTCACCTATCTGGCGATCTATCCACCGACAATGAAGCTGTTGCTGGCCGGCGGTGCTTTCCTTTCGACGGCAGTCATACCCGGAGCTTTCATCTTTCTGATGGTGAAAAACGGGGCGGCAGTCGATATGGAGCTGTCCGACCGCCACGAACGCGTGGTGCCTTACCTGATCTTTATCACTTCGATCATGGTCTGCGCCTTTTACATGTATAAGATGATGTTGCCGTTCTGGTTTATATCCTTACTTTTAGGGGCCTGCGTATCGTTGATATTGGCATTGCTGATTAACTTTTTCTGGAAGATCAGCGCCCATGCGATCGGTATCGGAGGCTTACTGGGCGGCATTATGGGAGTGGCGCGTATCCACCTGATAAATCCTTATTGGGCCTTTATTGTCGTGATCGTGATTGCCGGACTGGTCGGCACTTCGCGCATCTTTTTGAAAAGACATACGCCTATGCAGGTATATGCCGGGTTTTGTCTCGGATTTATATGTACCTTTGTTGCATCATTTTTAAGTTATATCTATTTATTCATCTAATAAAAACACTAAGATTATGAATTTTCCTGCAGATTTAAAGTACACAAAAGATCATGAATGGATCCGTGTAGAAGGCAATGTTGCTTATGTCGGTATTACTGATTATGCACAGGGCGAACTTGGCGAAATCGTTTTCGTCGATATTACAACAGAAGGAGAAACAGTTGAAAAAGAAGAAGTTTTCGGTACTATCGAGGCTGTGAAGACTGTATCCGACTTGTTTATGCCGGTTAGCGGTGAAGTGATCGAAGCAAACGCCGAGCTGGACGACAAACCCGAATTGGTGAATGAAGATGTTTATGGCAACGGATGGCTGATCAAGATATCTATCTCTGATCCTTCCGAACTGGACGAGCTGATGTCTGCTGCCGAATATGAACAACTGATCGCAAAATGACACCTGTAGTAAGCATTATCATGGGCAGTACTTCGGATCTGCCCGTAATGGAAAAAGCAGCCAAACTGCTCGACGAGATGGAAATCCCGTTCGAGATGCACGCCTTGTCTGCCCACCGTACACCTGCTGAAGTAGAGGCTTTTGCCAAAGGAGCCAAAGGACGCGGTATCAAAGTGATTATTGCAGCTGCCGGAATGGCTGCCCACCTGTGTGGTGTGATTGCATCTATGACGACTGTGCCCGTAATTGGTGTGCCTATCAATTCGACGCTGGACGGAATGGACGCTTTGTTGGCTATCGTACAGATGCCTCCGGGAATCCCAGTTGCCACTGTCGGTATCAACGGTGCCCTGAATGCCGGTATCCTGGCAGTCCAGATGCTTGCCGTTGGAGACGAACAGCTCGAAGGCAAGCTGGCCGCTTACAAGGAAAACTTGAAAAAGAAAATCGTGAAAGCCAACGAAGAGCTGGCGAAGGTTTCTTTTAAGTATAAAACTAATTAATTGACAATTGACAATTGGCAATTGACAATTGCGACAAGCGATATCTTAACGCTTTGCGTTTCTTGTCTCTTTCCAATTGTCAATTGTCCATTTTCAATTGTCAATTGAAAGAATGGAACATTTTTTTAACTACAGTCGTCGTAAATCCTCAGTCGTTCATATCGGTAACACCCCGCTCGGGGGCGACAATCCGATTCGTATCCAGTCTATGGCAAACGTTTCTACGATGGATACCGATGCCGCCGTACGTCAGGCCATCCGCATGATCGAGGCCGGATCAGAGTATGTGCGTTTTACCGCCCAGGGAGAACGCGAAGCCCGCAACTTGGGCGTGATACGCAAACAACTGAATGAAGCCGGATATACCACCCCGCTGGTAGCCGACATCCATTTCAATCCGCGTGCAGCCGATGCCGCAGCCGAAGAAGTGGAGAAAGTCCGTATCAATCCCGGAAACTACGTGGATAAGGTAAAGACATTCGACCTGCTGGAATATACCGATGAGGAATATGCCGCAGAGTTGCAGAAGATACGCGACCGTTTCGTGCCATTCCTTAACATCTGTAAAGCACACGGAACCGCCATCCGCATTGGCGTGAATCATGGTTCGCTGTCTGACCGCATTATGAGTCGGTACGGCGATACTCCCGAAGGCATGGTTGCCTCCTGTATGGAATTCTTGCGTATCTGCCGGGATGAGAACTTCTCCGACGTAGTGATTTCCATTAAAGCCTCCAACACGGTTGTCATGGTGAAAACCGTCCGCTTGTTGGTCCGGACAATGGAAGCCGAAGATATGCATTATCCCTTGCACCTCGGCGTGACGGAAGCCGGTGACGGCGAAGACGGACGTATCAAGAGCGCTGTCGGTATCGGAACCTTGCTTTCCGACGGGATAGGCGATACGATCCGCGTTTCCCTGAGTGAAGACCCGGAAGCCGAGATTCCGGTAGCCCGCAAGTTAGTCGATTATATCCTCGAACGCGAGGGGCATGAGCCGATTGAAGCTTCCCCTGCTTCCGGCTATGACCCGGTCTATGCCGATCGCCGCAGCAGCCGTGCGACGGAAGGGATCGGGGGGAACTTCCCGCCTGTTGTCATCTCCGATCGCAGTAACGGTGATTTTGAATTTGACTATGCGTCTCTGCCTGACTATATATATATCGGTAAGGAAGACCCGGACAACCTGCCCGACAGCTTCCGCCTCCTGGTGGATGCCCATTTCTGGAAAGAACGTCCGAATGCATATCCTTTCTTCATCGCTTCGGAAGTCGAAGAGTTGAAGAACTATTCCACTCCGCTGAAGTTTATCCGCTTGACATATAGTGATCTGACCGACCGGGTGATCGAAGTCCTGAAACAGGATAAATCCGTAATTGTAGTTTTGAGTACCTATCACCGGAACGGTGTCGGTGCGCAGCGTGCCGCCATGCACCGTTTGCTGGCAGCCGGCTGTGATGTGCCCGTCATCCTTCATCGCGATTACAGGGAGACGGATGTCGAAGCGTTGCAACTGAAGTCGGCGGCCGATTTCGGAACGCTGCTTCTGGATGGTTTCGGCGACGGTATCATGTTGCACAACGAAGGCTGCGAAGCCATGACGACGGACAGCTGTATGTTCGGCATCCTGCAAGCAACACGTACCCGTATCAGCAAGACTGAGTATATCTCCTGTCCGAGTTGCGGCCGTACGCTGTACGACTTGCAAACGACAATCGCCCGCATCAAAGAGGCTACTTCCCACCTGAAAGGCCTGAAGATCGGTATTATGGGCTGCATCGTGAACGGTCCCGGCGAGATGGCGGATGCCGATTACGGCTATGTCGGTGCCGGCAAGAACCGCATCAGCCTCTACAAAGGCAAAGAATGTGTCCTGAAAAATATCCCGGAAGAGGAAGCGGTGGAACGCCTGATCCAGTTGATTAAGGAGAATGGGGATTGGGTAAATTAATTTGCCTCCCGAATCTTTCAATCTTTTCTCCGGTCTTCTATTGCATGTCACAACCGTATTCTTTTCATGTCACAACTGTCCTCCTTCTGTGTTACAGCTGGATTTCTTTTGTTTCACAGTTGTGACATGAATAGCGTGCAGGTGTTGAGGAACCACGCATTCCGCATGATTCATTCTATCTGCCGGGTTGTTCCTTCTTGTACGGCACTACACCCCCATGAAGTGCTGCAAAGCCATTTTACAGGCGATCTTGACTAACCCGGTAACGAACGATAAGCATTATTTAAAGAATAATGAAAGCCGTTAGGAATGGTAATCAGGGATATTTGTGTAAATTTGCCCGGAAATAAAAGAGTTTATGGAAGTAAAAATTATAAATAAGTCACACCATCCGTTGCCACAGTATGCAACTCCGCTCTCGGCCGGAATGGATATCCGTGCAAACCTGACAGAACCGGTTGTGTTGAAACCGCTTGAACGTAAATTGATCCCGACCGGATTGTATATCGCACTGCCGGAAGGATACGAAGCCCAGATGCGCCCCCGCAGCGGCCTGGCATTGAAACATGGTATTACACTGCTGAACACGCCGGGCACAATCGATGCCGACTATCGCGGCGAGATCGGTATTATCCTGATTAATCTCTCCTCCGACCCATTCACCATCAATGACGGCGAACGTATCTGCCAGATGGTTATCACAACCCATAGCCAGGTGGCTTGGCAACCCGTCGAAGCGCTGGATGACACCGAACGGGGAGCGGGTGGATTCGGACATACGGGGAAATAATTGAGAATTGAGAATTAAAAATTAAAGATGCGATGCTAAGACGGCTGATTACGATATCTCTTTTTATCTTGCTGGCAGTAGGCATCCGGCCGCTGATGGCGCAGGACTCCGCGACGGAGGCACCGCAGAAGGCAGCCCGGATCAGTGCGGCTGACCAGCGGAAATTCGACTACTTCTTTTATGAAGGACTAAACTTGAAGACGGCAGGAAAGTTCGATGCCGCCTACGATGCTTTTAACCATTGTCTGGCAATCGATTCGACCGCTTCGGCCGTGTTATACGAACTATCTTCCTTTTATGCCCAGTTGAACCGTCCGGAGAAGTCGTTGGATATGCTGCGGAAGGCGGTCGCCTACAGTTCCGATAACTTCACTTACCGCCTGGCGCTGGCAACAATGAGCCGTAACCTCGGCATGTTCGGTGAAGCAGCCGAAGAGTATAAGAAGCTGGTAAAGGATTATCCCGGGAAGCCGGAACTGAACTACTACTTAGCGGATGCACTCACGCAGGAAGGCGAGTTGGGCGAGGCGATCGAGGCCTATGATGCGCTCGAGTCGTCGATCGGTATGAGTGAAGCGCTTTCGATGCAGAAATACAAGCTCTATAATGCTTTGGAGCAAACCGGCAACGCCTTCAAAGAAGTGGAAAAGCTGGCCGCCAAGTTCCCGATGGAATCCCGCTACCAGATCATTTTGGGGGATTTGCACCTGGAAAAGAACGACACCATTAAGGCGTTGGAATATTACAGAAAGGCGCATGCTATCGATCCGGAAAGTCCCTATTACATCGTCTCGATGGCAAACTACTACGAGGTGGTGGGCGATAAGGACGCTGCCGAGACACAGATACGCAATGCGCTGGTAAACGATAAGTTGGACGTCGAAACGAAAGTCGGCATCCTTTCCCGCTATATCCTCAAACTGCAACAGACCAAGAAAGGGACGGAAAGTGCGAACGCCCTCTTCCAGACCTTGTTAGAACAGCATCCCGAAGATATCGACCTGAAACAGATGTACGGCAGCTTGCTTATCGCACAGGGGAAGAACGACGAAGCCCGTTTCCAGTTCCAGCTGATTACCGAGATGGAGCCGTCGGATGCCACAGCTTGGCAGCAGCTCCTGAATCTGGCGTTGAAATCGGAGGATATTCCCGAAGTGATCCGTATCTGCACCCGCTGCCAGGAACTCTTCCCGGATGCTCCGGAATATTACTTTTACCTCGGAATCGCTTATTTCCAACAGGAGAAATACCAGGATGCGCTCGACACTTACAGGGCGGGACTGGATATTATCCCGGAAACAAACGTGGGTTTGAAGTCTGATTTCTACGGACAGATCGGCGATATCTACTATCAGATCAAGAATATGCCGGAAGCTTATAAAGCCTATGATGACGCTCTGAAATACAATGATAAGAATGTAGTCGTCCTCAACAACTACGCCTATTTCCTCTCTTTGGAAAAGAAAGACTTGAAAAAGGCGGAACGGATGAGTGCGCTGGCGGTGAAACTGGAACCGAACAACTCGACTTATCTCGATACTTATGCCTGGATATTCTTTGTTCAGGGCAATTATACGCTGGCGAAAATCTATATCGAGAATGCGCTGGCTAACGATACGACTAAAAGTACGGAACTGATAGACCACTACGGCGACATCCTCTTTATGAGCGGCGATAAGGAAAAGGCCCTCGAGCAGTGGAAGAAAGCCAAAGAGATGGGAAAAGTAAGCGACGTGCTGGACCGCAAGATTGCGGAAGAAACTTATATAGAAGAGGAGGTTCCGAATGAATAAGACTCACCTTGCCCTTGCATTCGTCCTTTTTACAGCTCTGCTTCTGACGGGTTGTAAGACGACTAAAAAAGTAGGGACCGTCGAAGCCGGCGGGGCGAAAGCGCACAACGAATTTTTCGAGCTGGTGCAGGAACAGGCGTTCCGCTATGAGACGTTGACTGCCCGCTTGAATGTGGACTTAAACTTGCCGGGAAACAGCATGAGCTCGCGTGTCGACCTGAAGATGGTGAAAGACAGTGCTTTCCAACTCTCCGTACAGCCGTTTTTAGGGATCGAAGTCTTTCGTGCCGAGATCAGTGTGGACAGTGTGAAGGTGATCGACCGGATGAACAAGCGTTATGTAGCCGACAACTATGCCAACCTGAAAGGACAGATGCCGATCGATTTCAACTTCTATAATCTCCAGGCTCTTTTCACCAACCAGTTATTCCTGCCCGGACAACAGACGATCAGTCCGAAACAGTATAGCCGCTTCAAATTGAAGCAGGACGGTCCGGCAGCCGAGATACAGGTCAAGGATGTCATGGGATTGCTGTACACCTTTATGGCGGACGGGGAAGAAAAGATACTTTCCACCGGTATTTCCGATCCTTCCGACCGTTACGCCCTGCAATGGAATTATACCGATTTCCGGATGGCGGACGGCCAACCGTTCCCGATGAAGATGGATGTGCAGGTGCTGAAGGAAGGCGCTTCACAAGGCGGCATTACCATGCATTTCTCGCGTGTGCAGACAAATGTCCCGGTAAAGATGGACTTCTCCATACCGGCCAAATATAACCGGATTACGTTGGCGCAGATTATCAAGTCATTGAGTAATACTAAAATGTAAATGAGATTTCTCTGGTTCGTCATATTCGTCTTGTCGGTAAGCGCTGCTTGTGCACAGAACTCCGCAAGGGTTCGTGAACTTGAAAAGCAACGTAAGCTGCGCTTGCCGAGATCGAGATGACCAACCAGCTTTTAGACGAGGCGCGGCAGACGGCGCGCAACTCGTTGAACCGCCTGAACCTGCTCTCCAAACAAATCCTTTCCCGCAAACAGGTGATCAGCCTGCTGAACCAGGAGATCGGCGAGATAGACAAACAGATTGCCGCTTCACGCCGCGAGATCTCGCAGTTGGAAAAGGAGTTGGGCGGTAAACGGCAAAATTACGGGAAATCGGTGCAAAGCATGTATAAACGGCGCAGTTCGCAAGATAAGCTGCTGTTTATCCTTTCGGCCGACAATTTTGCGCAATCCCTCCGCCGTATGCGTTACCTGCGTGAGTATGCCGACTGGCAGAAGAGGCAGGCTTCCGAGATAATCGACAAACAGAAGGAAATCGCTTATAAGCAGAAGGAACTGGAAAAGACCCGTTCCGAAAAGAATGCTTTGTTGAGCGCACGTGAAGACGAAAGCCGCAAGTTGCAGACGGAAGAGTCCAGCCAGAAGGCCGAAGTGCAGCAACTCAACAAGAAACAAAAGCAATTGCAAGCCGACCTGAAGAAGAAGAAACAACAGGCCGATGCCCTGAACCGCCAGATCGAAAAGCAGATTGCCGCCGAAATAGCCCGTGCCGAGGCCGAAGCCAAAGCTGCCCGCGAACGTGCCGCCCGTGCCGAACGGGATCGGCTGGCGCGTGAAAAAGCAGCCGCTTCAGGTAAGAAAGTCCCGGATACAAAACCCGAAACAGAGCCGGTGCGCGAAGAGCGTGTTGCCGATACGAAGGGCGGATATGCCATGACGAAAGCCGAGAAACAACTGTCCGACAACTTTGCCGGCAACAAAGGGCGCCTGCCTTATCCCGTCTCCGGTCGCCATACGATTGTGGCTACCTTTGGTGAACAGCAGCACCAGGAATTGAAATATGTCCGTACGAATAACAGCGGTATCGACATCCAGACCTCTCCGGGCGCAGATGCCCGTGCGGTGTTTAATGGTGAAGTGACGCGTGTATTCGTGGTGCCGGGCTACAATAATTCGGTCATTATCCGGCATGGTAACTACCTGACTGTTTATAGCAACCTGAGCCAGGTGTATGTAAAGGCAGGCGATAAGGTCAGCACCCGGCAGGCCATCGGCAAGATCTTTACCGATACCGAAGACGGCAACGCAACGATCCTCCATTTCCAGCTTTGGAAGGAAAAAACGAAACTCAATCCTGCTCCTTGGCTGGATTAACAGACGATTCCTATGAATCCGCTCATAAAATATATGGAACGATGGACCGATAATCCGGTTTTCCGGAATATCCTGCTCTTATTTTCAGGTACAGGTATCGCTCAGCTTATACCTGTCGTTATCCAACTTTTTTTGGCACGTATTTATACAAAAGCTGAGTTTGGAGAATTATCTGTCTTTATGTCTGTGATAGGTATTGGAGGTGTGGTAGCTACTCTTAATTATGATTATGTAGTTGTCATGTCCCGCAGGCAAGGCGAGGCGCGTACCATGTTATTCCTCTCTCTCTTATCCTCTGTTGTGATAGGGATAATAAGTTTTGTTGTCTTGTTTTTATTCAGGCCATTCTTTTCCGGAATATTGAGTGTGCCGGATTATAATATATTTTGGCTGGTCCCTCCGGTGATTTTGATAATGGGATGGATAAACGGATTAACCAGTTGGTATAACCGTATGAGGGCATATAAAAAGATGGTAGCAGGACAGCTTACGCAAGGGTTGTCTATTCCCGTATGGAAACTTATGTTCGGTTATATAGGTATTTCTTCGGGATTGATCTGGGGAACTTTTATAGGTTATGTTATTGCCGTTGCTTATTTTGTCTACCTTTATTTGTCGGAAAACCTAAAATGTGGTTTATTCCGTAGTCTCTCATGGTCAAAAATGAAGGCGTTTGCTTGGGAATATCGCGATTTTGCCATATATGCAAGCATTGGAAATCTGTTTAATGCTTTTGCATTGTTGGGATTGCCTTTGCTTATTACCTTCTTTTATCCGTTGGAAGTTGCAGGACTTTATTTTTTCGCGAATTCGGTCATACGGTTACCCATCAACTTATTATCCTTGCAATAGGGAAAGTGTATAAAAAAGAAGCGAGTGAGATGTATCAGCGCCGGCCTTATGAATTATATCCGTTTACATTGCGTATCCAGAAGATGATATTGACATTTGTTTTTCCTTTGTTGATTATCTTTTTTGTATTCGGCCCACAATTGTTTTCCTTTTTGTTCGGGGTAAAATGGGCGGAATCGGGAGATATGGTTCGGTATTTTGCTATCTTTGTATTGTTTAACGCATTATATTCACCGATAAGTTCTATTGCGGATATACTGCGTCGGCAAAAACTAATGCTCTTCTTTAATGTTTCGCTTGTTGTAAGCCAGGTATTGGTTTTTCTGTTAGGAGCCGGTTTTGAGTTTAAGTATGTATTATTAGCAACATCGGTTATAGGAGCTTTGCATTATGTTTTGTTAGACTTGTACATGAAGAACAGGATTAAAAAATATCAAGCATGAAGAAATTACTCAAAATAATCTTGGAACCTTTTTTCCGGATGTTGATACATTGGGCATACCCTCGCTTTCAACGTCAGGATGGATATGTTACATATACATATATTTTTGTTCACTATTTCTTGATGCAGAAAATTGTCGGTATAAACAGAAGTGTGCCGTGGCCTGTACATTTCACCAGCCAGATTATTGAATGGCAAAAAATAGAAAAAGGAATCTGTTGTGATCCCGGAGACTGCAAAGGAGTTTATATCAATGCACATGGCGGATTAAAGATCGGAAATAATGTAGAAATTGCTCCTAATACGGTAATTTCTACGGTTAATCATTATAAGCGGGACTTCAGAAAGGTAGGATATAAGCGGGGAATTGTTATTGGTAATAATGTGTGGATAGGTGCTAACTGTGCTATATTGGCAGGCGTTCACATCGGAGATAATGTTGTAATCGGCGCAGGTTGTACTATACGGGAAGATGTCCCATCCAATATGGTAGTCAGCCAAGCCTCGGAGGGGCTGGTTTATAAGCCCCAATCCGGTCCTCACGAATGGGACTGTACAACCGCAAAATTCATGTGATTATAATTGCAAACCATCCAATAGCCGGATATAGGTATCAATAGCCTCTCTTATTTCCATTAATTCGATATATTCATCAGCAGTGTGAGAACGAGCGGAATTTCCCGGACCGATTTTTACCGACGGGAATGGCATCAATGCCTGATCGCTTAAAGTAGGCGAACCGAACGGTTCTTTCCCCATTAATATCGCTCTCTGTACAAAAGGATGATCCAGTGGCGTACGTGTAGAGTTGAGACGGAAACTGCGTGCATTTACCGTACATGATACCTGTTCCTTGATAAGCTCGAACAGTTTCTCGTTCGGGTAGAACTCATTCGTGCGGATGTCGACGGTAAATTCGCAGCGGTCGGGAACGACGTTGTGCTGCGTGCCGGCATGGATAATTGTCACACTCATCTTTACCGGGCCGAGGAAGTCGCTTTTTTCCGGGAATTGGTATGTGTTGAACCATTCGATGTCTTTCATGGCGAGTGTGATGGCGTTGATACCTTCGTTGCGGGCGGCATGTCCGGACTTGCCGGTACTGACACAGTCCAGCACCATCAGCCCTTTTTCCGCCACAGCCGGCTGCATCCCTGTCGGTTCGCCGACAATGGCAAAAGAGATAGGAGGCAGGTTCGCAAGTGCACTCTCCAGCCCGTTCTTTCCCGAAACTTCTTCCTCGCAGGAAGCTAAGAAGATCAGGTTGTAAGGCTGTTCCTTTTCCGACAATGCCCCGAACGCTTCATACAGTGATACGACGCTTGCCCCGGCATCGTTACTGCCAAGTCCGTACAGGCGGTCGTCCTCCGTTTCTTCTGGCGTGAACGGGTCTTTTGTCCATCCGGAAGCCGGTTTGACGGTATCGATATGGGAATTAAGCAGCAAAGTCGGTTTGTCCAGATCGAATCCGGGAGCAGTCAGCCACAGGTTATTCCCTTTGCGGTTCACCTTATGCCCTGCCTTTTCCCAGGTCTGTTGCAAGAAATCGGCAACATCCGTCTCTTCCCTGCTGAAAGAAGGCCGGGCAATCATCCCTTTCAATATGTCAATTGCATCGTAGTACATAATTTTCAGCACAACATAAATTTAGCTACGCAAAGATGGTATAATATCATAGACTATCCAAAAAAACATTCGCTTTTTATCATCCGTCCAATGACTTTTTGTTTTATATTTGTAAAAAACGAAAGAAGAAGAACTCATGGGCTTTTCTGGGAAAAAGGGCTATTGTGAGCGAAGAAGATATCTCGTTGGATGAGTTGAAGCAGTTGATAGAAAAGATGGAAAAGGGAAAAAACTGAAAGTAGAATATTTGATAACTTGTGCTTATGAAAAACATCGGATTAACCTGTTTGCTACTGATTAGCATCTGTTGCGGATTACAGGCAAAGAAAACGGTGAAGACGCCTTACTTCACGGCAACCAGCACACGTTTCCTTGAGATAGAAAAGGTGACGCTCGGAAAAGACACTACCTGGCTGGAGGTAAAGATTTATGGTATGGTGGGCGATAAGGTTATGGTAGCACCGTCCACCGTATTGCGCGCATCGGGCAAGGACTATGCTTATTGGGGATGCACCGGTCTTGCCGGAGGAGACTCCTGGACTGTGATTCCTACTTCGGGCGAACTGTCTGCAACCTTGAAGTTCATGCCTGTGCCGGAAGATACCGAAAGTTTCGATTATATAGAAACACCTGCCGAAGGGGAGGGCTGGAACATTTATGGTGTCCGCTTGGATGGTAAGAACCCCCAGCCGGATATACCGGAAAGACTGCTGAACCTGCACTTGGATTATTCATTGCCGTTGCCAGCCCCGGAGCTGAATTGTGGAAAGGCTATCGTGAAAGGGCAGTTGCTGGGTTATAAGCCTGAATATGGCGTGAAGCTGAATTTCAGTAATTCTCATTGGTTCTTCTACAGTTTTCTTGGTGAACCGATTCCCATAGCCGACGATGGTACATTTCGCTACGAAGCGGATGTGCTGATGCCTTGTGGCGGCAGGCTGCGGGTGGGGAGTTGGGAGTTGAGCCTGTTTCTGGTGCCGGGGGGTGAGTTGAATATCACTTTGAATATGCCGGAGATATTTATGTCACAAAGCCATTTGTTCAGAAATAAACTGAAAGGCGCTGCAGAAAGGCGCGTGTGGTTTGAAGGAGATTATGCCGCGCTGAATACGGAACTGCTGGATGCAGGAGGCTGGATGAACCTTTCGGGAGGCGAGGATTTCTTTTCGGATATTTGCGGCATGACGCCCTCTGCCTACAAGAAATATATCTTTAAAATCTATGGCAGCTATCGGAAACGGCTGGATGAAAAGAAAGGGCTGAGCCAGGCGTGCCGCACGTATGTAAAGGCCAATATGGATATGTCTCTGTTCAGTTGCATAAACAGTTTTAAGCACAACCTCAGCTATGCACCGCTGTTCTCTGGTAAGAAAGGTGTGAAGCGGGCGGATATGACGGTGGACAGTACTACCTATTTCAAAGAAATTCTCGATCTGGATATTCTGCATTCTCCTTATCTGAAGTATTATGGTTTCTATACCGACTTTGTCAGGTTGGCAACCAGTGGCTGGCTACATGGGCGGTTTGAGGTGGAGCCAATCTGGAACGATATCCTGTTGGGCAAGCGTGCTTCGCGAAGCCTGAACAACCAGATGCCGCTGACGGCTGAAGAGCGGCTCACGGTGGACAGTATTGCCGCGCCGCAGCTCAGGCAGGTATTCTATGACAAGAGCCGGCAGGTTGAAGACCGGCTGGAAGCAGTGAAGAACAAGGCAGGCTATACCGTTGTCGAAGTAGACAAGGAGATTGGAGCGGATAGCTTGTTGCAGGTCGTCACCCGCCCTTACCGTGGCAAGGTGGTACTGATTGATATGTGGAATACCTGGTGCGGCCCCTGCATACGGGCAATGAAGAGTTTGCAACCTTTGAAGGAGGAATTGAAAGATATCGTGTATTTGTATATCGCCGATGAAACCTCTCCCGAAGGAAAATGGAAACTGATGATACCTGACATACATGGCATTCATCATCGGATTACCAATCAGCAAAGTGCGGCATTGAGCACATTATACGAATATCCCGGTATCCCGACTTACTTCATAGTGAACCGTGAAGGAGAAATCTCTTATAAAGTGACAGGCTTCCCCGGAGTGGAAAAGCTAAGGGAAGAGCTGACACAGGAGTAACTGCTGCTGATCTTTATTCGTTGGGGCGGAGAGAGTAGATAGACAGCTCTCCTTTGTTTAATGAGTTAATATTTTATCCACCGTCTCCCGGTCCTTTCCTAACTGAGCGATCAGTTCGTCGAGGGAGTTGAATTTGATGTCGCCTCGTACGTGGTTGATGAACTGGACGGTTATTTCGTTATTGTAGATGTCGCCGGAGAAGTTCAGGATGTTTACTTCTAACGTGATATTGTCTCCGTTGTCCAATGTCGGGCGGTTGCCGATGTAGAGCATGCCTTTGTAACGCAGTCCGTTCAGGTAGACCCAGACAGCATAGACACCGATCCCCGGAATGATCTTGAACGGCTCGTCCACTTGTATATTGGCAGTCGGAAAGCCTAATTTGCGGCCTACTTTGTAACCGCTGACGATACGCCCCTTCAACTGGTACGGATAACCAAGCAGGCGGGCGGCCTCTTCCACCTTGCATTCCGTAAGAAGCCGGCGTATTTCGGAAGAGCTGACAGCCGCTTCCCCTTCGCTGTATTGTGAGGCTTTTATGACCCGGATGCCGCAAGATTCCCCGTAAGCGACATATTGCTCGAAGCCATCTTCCCGGTTATGTCCGAAGCGGTGGTCGTAGCCGATCAGCAACGTGCCGACCTGCAGTTGGTTTGCCAGCACGGACATTATAAACTCTTTGGCACTCAGGCGCGACAGCTCGGGGGTGAAATCCAGTACGATGCAGTAGTCGATCCCCGTGGAATCAAGGTGTTTCAGCTTCTCTTCGAATGAATTGAGCAGCTTCGGCTGATAGTCCGAATGCAAGACTGCACGCGGATGTTCGGGGAACGTGATGACGGCGGAAGGCAATCCGGCGGCTTCAGCCACCTGCTTCAGTTCATGAATCAGAAAACAGTGTCCCAAATGAACCCCATCGAAAAAACCGATAGTCGCTACCAGTCTTTTACCTTTCAATATCTCCGTGTCTCTAACAACTATCATCTCTGCTGCCTTAATACTTCTAATTAGGATGCACAAAAGTACATAAAAACTATGAGTTATAATAATACGGAAATAAATCGTACTTTTGGGAAGTAGTTTAAACGAAAAACATCACCATTAAGTCAGTATGAAAAAAACATGTATCCTTTTATGCCTGATGGCCCTTTCCGCGCTTCAGGTGTATGCTGTTTCTTCCTGGAAAGAGACAAGAACGATCATTTTCACCCCTTCCGGAGGAGAAAAAGCATACCTTCTTCAACCCGGGCAAAGCCTCTCCGAGCCTGTATCTTTCGGTCAATCCGGAATCCCTGTGCGGAAGTTCCTGCGCGTGATTGGCGGTGTTCGGATGCCTGCACCCTTTCAAAGCAGAGGGGAAGAGATGTTCCGCAGGTCCGAGTTCTATATCGATGATAATCTCGATTCCATTATCCGGAAGAAAGACCGCTATTCACTCTACTTCAAAGGTGAAAACGATCCTTTCGAGCGTCATGCCTATTACCGTATTTCCGGTGAGCTGTTGCAACCGGGCGAGCTGACAGTTACGCTTCCGGTTGTAAAGAAACAAGACCTGGCCCTTTCTCCGGACGGTGATTTCGGCGTCGCGATCGAATTGTTCTACCGGAAGCCGGGACGGGCTGCCGACGATATTTATGACAAGCCGGACTCTTTGCTTTATATGCCGGTTCCGGTCGGTACGGGAAAATATCAGGCGGTGTCGCAGACCTTCTCCTTGCCGGAGAATGTAGCCTGTGCTTTCCTCCGTGTTGGCGGCACCCGTTTCAGCGGTGAATGCTGGGTGGAAGCTCCCCGTCTGACGCAAAACAAGAAGGCGGTTTGCTCGATTCCTTTTACCAAGTTCGCCCGGAAGACGGACAATTATAATTACTGGATCGGTTGCAACCTGGCAACCCGAAGCTGGCCGATGTGGAAGCTTGAATTTAATGGCAAGACTGTTTTTCAAGGAAATATCTTCGACCGCGCCTCCGATGTCGCAGACTTCTATATTCCGCTGCCCGCCTCTGTGCAAGGGAATGGCGAGATCAGGCTGACGCTCCTGAAAGAACCTCACCGTGCCGCCTATGCGTATGAACTGCGCGGGTTGGAGCTTATCGAAGAGACTGCCCGCGACTACGAAGTGATTTCCGTGCCCGAATATGTGACGAAGAATGCCTCTTTCGGTGTTTTGGTGGAAACCAACAAACCGAATGTCTGCCTGAAAGTAAAAGCCGCCGGTGCGGTTACGCCGGCCGAACAGGAATGTATGTTTGAAGAGCCCGGCTTGCATGTCGTCGAATTGCGTGCCGGTGAAGCCGGCCATGCCGTCCCGTTAGTGTTTGACGACGGTAGCCGTACGGAGCAGGCGGAAGTGCGCCAGGTGATCGATAAGGAGGCGGAGCAGATTTATCTCTCGTCCGGCGATGAAATCTATATCGACAAGCAATATACGCCGTACGATTATTTCTTTAAATGGTATATCTCCAACCGGATCGGCAACTGGTACCAGTTCCGCCCGTCCTACCAATGGAGTGGTTTCCGGATTGCGGACCCTGTTGTGATCGGGCATTATACCAAGCTGCTGGATCAACTGAAAATACCATATGCCTGGCAAGTGGAAGGCCGTACACTCGCAGGCAGCCGGATCAACCCGTCGTTGGAAACCCTCGCCTCTCCGATGTTTCGCGGCAAACAGGCGCATGAGAATGACGGCGGATATTATTACTGGCAACATTTCCTCTATCAGGGAGTGTTCTCCGACATGGCAGCCCGCAACCGCCCTTACGGCGGGATCTTTGCCAAGCATCGCCCGATTTATACCGATCACGGAATCTTTATCCATTATGATCCGGAAGGCGTGACGGATATGGCCGACGGCGCCCGCAAACTCGTTTCCAATTTCCGCTATTCGAAAGGAGAAAGCACCCGCCATACAGGGCCGTCCACCTTGTTCCGCTATCTGTATCAGGCCGGCTATAACTGGTTGGGAGCCGAGCAGATGTACGGGCCGGAAGAAATCATCCTCTCTTCGTTGCGCGGAGCGTCGCGTGCATACAGCCGTCCGCTTTACGGCACGCTTCACGCCATGCAATGGGGTTCGGGGCCGTTTACCGATCCGAAGCATTCCCTGCGTTTGTACATGTCGCTGGCTGTTGCCTATATGCATGGCTCTTCCCACATGAATACGGAAGAGGCGCTGTGGACGGATGAATACATGAACGACCGCTATTCGGTTTCCGGCAAGGAGCATCTGTTCGCCCAGCATCAGATGCTGAACTTCGTGGAAACGCATTCCCGTCGCGGCGATCTGAAAAGTAACATAGCCGTGATCCAGGGGCGCAATGACGCCTGGAAATCTTTCGGGCGCGGTAGTTTGTGGTCGCAGAAAGGCGACAAATGGAAGTTCGATAAGGCCTGTGAAAGCTTCGACCTGCTCCGTGTCTTTTATCCGGATAATATCGTGGACGGATGCGGCCCGGAAGGTTGGTTCACTTCTACGCCTTACGGAACGGTCGACCTGTTGCCCGTCGAGGCTCCGCAGGATGTGATGAACCGGTATAAGGCGCTGGTATTCTTAGGATGGAACAGTTATGACGCGGGCGATTTCCTGCGTATCCGGGACTTTGTCTTCAATGGCGGGACACTTCTGCTGTCGGCTGCCCATCTGAATGCCGAACTGCAACCGGACCAGCCTGTCCGCTTCCCGGCCGATGATGCCGTTATCCGCGAGATGTTGGGTGACAACTATCAGCAGTTGACCGCAAAAACAGAAATCGCTTACGGTCTGGGCAAGATTGTCTATTTTCCGCAGAAAGCCTATCCGGCCGAAACGAACCTGCAAGCCGGTTATGTCGCAGCCATGAAAGAGATTGCAGGAAAAACCGCCGGCGAAGAGACGGACAAAGGCTGGATGGAAGCATCTCCTTCCGTCGGTTTTACCGCTTGGGACAGTCCCGGCCGCCGTACTATTTATTTGCTGAATGCCGATTGGTCGAGCGACCGGGAGCAGCGTCCGGCTACCTTTGTCTATAATGGCAGGAAATTCCCTGTTTCCGTCCGCCGTTATCATATTGAGACAATCCACTGTTCTGAAGGATTGGCAGTCATGCCGGCATCCAACACGACCGATGTCTTGTCTGTCGAAAGAAATGGCAACGGCTGGACTGTAAAAGTGCAGAATACAGAAGGGGATGTGATTCAATGCATGAATGCGATTACCGGAAAGGTGGAATCTGTAAAATTCGATCAGCCAGGCATACACGAGGTGTCTGTTAACGAATAATTAAAGATTTTTGTCTATATTTGCAAGTATGGGTGACGCGTCTCAGAACATGGATCAGTATCAGCACATCTATATGGAGTATGCTCCGATGTTGATGCGTTTTGCAGAAAAGTTTGTTTCCGGCTTTTTTGCAGAGGATGTTGTTCATGACGTGTTCCTGAAGTTGTGGGACAAGCAGGTATTCCGTCTGCCGGAGAACGATTTGAAGCGCGTGCTTTATGTCTCCGTCCGGAATGCCTGCCTGGATCATCTCCGCCGTGTGAGTCTGGAGCAGGATATCATCGACCATCGCGCCCTCCAGCTCAAACTGGAAGAACTCGATTTCTTTGAGGCTTCCGACGAACTTTTCATGCGGCAGGACCTCTTGGACTTGTTGATGAAAAAGGTTGCCGAGTTGCCCGAAAGAAGCCGGGAAGTTTTCCGGATGTCTTATCTCGAGGGGCTGAAAGCGGCTGAGATAGCGGAACGCCTGGACCTGTCTGTCCGCACAGTCGAGAATCTGCTGTACCGTTCCCTGCTCTATCTGCGTAAAAACTGTTCAAATCTGTTCTTGCTCATTTTCCTGTTATAAAAGTTTCAGATGCTATGATGTGCTGAAACTTTAGTTTCAAACAGCTCTTCCCTTTGAAACTAAAGTTTCATGCCTATGGAACAAAAGTTTCACGGGACGAAAATTTAGTTTCCTGCCTTGAAACTTTAGTTTCGACCGCAGACACTTTAGTTTCGAATAGAGTGATTTTATTTTTGTGAAAAGACCGAATCTTCCTTACCTTTGTAGGCGATTCGAACAAAAAGAAATGAAAAGATATTTACTACTTTTTGCGGCCTTGTGCGTGACGGTGGCCGGATATGCTCAGAAGAAGGATTTCTCTTATAAGTTTTACGGGCAAGTGCGCGGAGATTTGTTTTATAATTCGCGTGCTAACAGTGAAATCGTGGATGGATTGTTCCATCTGTATCCGAAGGACAAGAATCCGGATGCGGATGGGAAGGACTTGAATGCTACGGCAAACGGCAGTTTCTATTTGCTGTATTCCCGTTTGGGTGTGGACTTGAAAGGGCCGAATATAGGAAAGGCTGTGGCTACGGCCAAGTTAGAGGCGGATTTTCGCGGTTCGGGTAGTAACTGGGCGGTTCTGCGTATCCGGCATGCTTACGTCAACCTGGATTGGGGGAAGTCGGCAGTTTTGATCGGGCAGACCTGGCATCCGCTGTTCGGAGATGTCTTTCCGCAGATGCTGAATCTGTCGACCGGGGCGCCTTTCCAACCGTTTAACCGTAGCCCGATGATTCGTTACCGGTACACGTCCGGTAAAGGGTTACAGCTGACCGGGGCAGCGATATGGCAGTTGCAATATCTCTCTGCCGGTCCGAACGGGAAGAGTGAGGAATATATAAAGAACAGCTGCATTCCGGAAGTCTATGTTTCGGCCGATTATAAAGCGGACGGACTGATCGCCGGTGTCGGTATGGAAGTGCTGTCTCTGAAACCGCGTCAGCAGACAACGGTAGACGACCATATATATAAGGTAAGCGAGCGGGTGACCGCCTTGTCTTTTGAAGCCCATGCCAAATATACGACGCAGGACTGGCTGGTTTCCGGTAAGACTTTGTTGGCGTCGAACCTGACACAGGCCTGTATGTTAGGTGGCTATGCCGTGACATCGATAGACCCGCGGACGGGTGAACAGGAATATACGCCTTACCGCCATTCCATGACCTGGCTGAATGTGGTGTACGGCAAGAAGTGGAAGCCGGGACTTTTTGTCGGCTATCTGAAGAACTTGGGAACGGGGAAGACGATCGCCGGGCCGACTTACGGTGTGGGACTGGATGTAGACCAGGTGTTTACAACCAATCTGCAACTCTCATACAATCTGCCTCACTGGAAGTTAGGGCTGGAATACAGCCCGTCGCTTGCCTGGTATGGCGATATGAATGCGAAGAACGGTAAAATAGAGAATACCCATTCGGTGACGAACCACCGTGTCTTGGGTGTTATGATTTATACATTCTGATGAAAAAGATATTGGTTGTCGGAGCAAACGGCTTTACCGGGCGGAGAATCCTGGATTGCTTTTCCGGGAATGAAGCCTATGAGGTGGTTGGCTGTTCCTTTCATCCGGATATCCGGCCCGAAGGAAAGCATACGTTTGTCCGGGTGGATATAAACGACTATCCCGCCGTCGAGGCTTTGCTCGACCATGTCTGTCCGGATGTGGTGGTCAACTGTTCAGCCCTTTCCGTCCCCGATTACTGCGAGCAACATCGCGAAGAGGCTTATGCGACCAATGTTTCGGCGGTCGGGAACCTGGCGCATTGTTGCGAGCATCTGGGAAGCCGCTTGATCCACCTGTCGACCGATTTCGTGTTCGACGGGAAAAGCGACCGGCTTTATACGGAGGAAGATATTCCTGCTCCGGTCAACTATTATGGCTTGACCAAGTATCAGGGAGAACAGGCGGTTGCCGGGATAAGCAGTAATTATGCAGTCGTCCGTGTGGTTGTCGTCTATGGAAAGGCGTTGCCCGGACAGCATGGGAATATCCTGCAACTGGTCAAGAACCGCTTGGAGGCAGGGCAGGAGATACGGGTCGTTTCCGACCAATACCGTACGCCGACTTGGGTGGCGGACATCGCAGACGGCGTGGAACGGCTGATGCATACCGGCAATAACGGCATTTATCATATCTGTGGCGGAGAACGGCTCTCGATTGCTGAAATGGCTTATCGTGTAGCCGATTACTTCGGATTGGACCGCACTCTGATCCGTCCGGTTACGACGGAAGAGATGAACGAGGCGACACCGCGTCCGCGCAATAGCGGATTAAGTATCGAAAAAGCCATACGCGAACTGGCATATGCTCCGCATACGCTGGAGGAAGGATTGGGAGAACTTAAATAAATCCTATACATAACACTAACCTAAGATGAAGATGAAACAATGTATTTTATTCGTATTCTTTTCTCTTATTCAAATGAGCAGCCTTGGCGCTTCGAACAGCCCGGACAGTCTGTTTTCAGATGAATATATCGAGAGTATCTGTCTCAATGAACCCAAACGGGCACTCGCTTTGCTGGATGAGGCCGAGCAGCTGAAAAAGATGCCGCTTTACCGGATTGACTATCTGCGTTGCCTGGTCTATCACAACGGTATGGAGCAATACCGGATTGCGCTCGATTATGCCAATAAAGCATACCACAGCGATTTCATCCAGAATGACCCTATGTGGAAATATAGCCTGCTCGATATGATGTCTAATGCCTGCTTGCAGCTTAGTGATTATGAGGCTTGCATCCGGTATGTTGTAGAGGGGACAAAGTCGGCACGGGAGATCGGCGACAAAAGCGGAGAGGCCAATATGATGCTTATGCATGGAGAGGCTAAAAGGAAAATGGGATTGAAGGCGGAGGCCGAAACCTATTTTCTGCAGGCGATCGAGATACAGAAGAAAGTCGTTGCTTCCACCCGCGACTGGCACGATGTAGACGATCTTCTTTATTCATACGGGACGTTGATTTCGGCTTACCAGGAAGATGGGAAGTATGAGGCCGCGATCGGTCTGCTTCCGGAATATGAACGGCTGATGGATAAGCTGAAGAAAATGCCGGACTTACCGGATGGGCTTTGCGATCTGCGCTATGCCAGTGAGTATGCCGCGTTTGCCTGTATTTATGCACAGAATGGGGAACAGGAAACAGCCCGGAAGTATTATTTGAAATATCTCGAAACAAATTATGCTTCTTCAATCGAAGGAGAACCCATCCGGATTGAATATTTGCTTAATAGCGGACAGTATAAGGAAGCGCTTCAGTATATCGGAAAGGAGAAGCAACGCTATGCCGATAATGGTGAAACGATCAGCTTCGAATATTTGCGTTATGCCCTTGAATATGAGGAAAGGGCACTGGCCGGACTGGGAGACTATAAGGCGCTGGCCGAAACCCGTAAGCAGATGCTTGCCGTGACCGATAGCCTGAACAGCAGGGACAAAGCCAATGCGGCTCTGGAGCTGTCAACCCTCTATGAAACAAATGAAAAGAATGAGCAGATACGGATACAGGCTGATAAGCTGTACCGGGAACGCATCTTCCTGATTGCTTCCTTGGTTGTACTTTTCCTGTCGCTGGCCGTCATCTCTTTTATTGTCCATAGTCTGCGTGCTACGCGAAGGAAGAACCGGATATTGGTGCAGCAGATTGACGAAATGCTGGATTACCAGGAAGAATTGCACCGGGCAAAGAAGGCTATGCTGGATTCGGCAGCCACGCTAACATCCGAAGAGTTGCCCGCCGGCGCATCTGATTCTGAGGAGCTGCCCGCCGGCACGTCTGAATCCGAGCGGAAACTTTTCGAGTTGATGGATATGACGATCGATAGTGAGAAAATGTTCTTGGATCCGGATATTAACCGGGATGCGCTGATTAAGCGTTTCGGCATTCTCAAGAACTCGTTTGCGCAATTTATACAAACGTATGCTGGCACAAACTTCAACGGGTATATCAATAATAAGCGGATCGATTATTCCGTTCTCTTGTTGCGGGATGAGGCGAATTATACAATCCAGGCTGTTTCCGATGATTCCGGTTTTAGTAATGTCCGGACTTTCCATCGTGTTTTCCGTGATCGATACGGGATTACGCCTGCTGAATATAGGAAGAACATGACCCGGAAGGCATAAGGGCCGCATCAGCTGGCGTGCAATAAAGGGATGTGTCAAAAGTTCTATTTATAGCGTCTGTGTCCTGGCGGGCTTGACCCGCCATCTCATCCTAATTGCTGTAAATCAGTTTAGTATGAGGTTGCGGGTCAAGCCCGCAATGACACGCTAAAGCGTTAGAACTTGCTTTTGACACATCCCCTTTTTATTATAAAGCGGATTATCTTATCCGATATTCTTCACCTTCAACAGGTATTCAGCGATCTGTACGGCGTTCAAAGCGGCGCCTTTCTTGATCTGGTCGCTTACCGTCCAGAATGTCAGACCGTTCGGATTCGTAATGTCTTTGCGGATGCGGCCAACGTAAACAGGGTCTTTTCCGGCGATGAACAACGGCATCGGATAGTCTTTCTTTGCCGGTTCGTCCTGCAGGATGACACCTTCGGCTTCGGCAAAAGCTTTGCGGGCTTCTTCCACGTTTACGGGACGTTCTGTTTCTACCCAGGTTGCTTCGCTGTGGGCACGCATAACCGGGACGCGGACACAAGTAGCGCTCACTTCGATGTCGGAGTGCATGATCTTGCGTGTTTCGTTGTACATCTTCATTTCTTCCTTGGTGTAGCCGTTATCCGTAAATACGTCTACGTGAGGAATCACGTTGTAAGCCAGTTGGTAAGCGAACTTTTCCACTGTCGGTTCTTCGCCTTTCAACAGCTGTTCATATTGTTTTACCAGTTCAGCCATAGCTGTCGCGCCGGCACCGCTGGCTGCCTGATAGGTCGATACGTGTACACGCTTAATGTGCGACAGGCCCTCGATTGCCTTCAATGCAACGACCATCTGGATGGTAGTACAGTTCGGATTGGCAATGATACCGCGCGGACGATTCAGTGCATCTTCCGGGTTTACTTCGGGAACTACCAAAGGTACGTCGTTTTCCATGCGGAATGCGCTGGAATTATCGATCATCACAGTTCCATGTTTTGTAATGGTTTCTGCGAACTCGACAGAAGTACCGCCACCGGCCGAAACAAAAGCAACATCGATTCCCTTAAAGTCGTCGTTATGCTTAAGCTCCTTGACGGTAATCTGTTTACCACGGAAGGTATAAACACGTCCGGCACTGCGAGATGAGCCAAAAAGCACCAGCTCATCCATCGGGAAGTTTCTCTCGTCGAGTACACGCAGGAATTCTTGTCCTACGGCTCCACTTACTCCTACAATTGCTACTTTCATTTTGAGCACTAATTAATTTGTTTATCGAAAAAATAGTATAACTTTACAGCGTGTATGAAAGCACAGTGCTTCCAATGCTACAACGCTTTGGGGTGCAAAGATATACAAATTATAAACAAAACTGTAAGACTATGAAACAATTTATTCTTTTTCTCTTCGTATTACTTCCTTTTTGTGTAAGTTCACAGGTAAATGAGATGTTTGACGGGCCGGAGATTGATTCGGCTAATCCTTGGTATGTAGACTCTGCCGGATTCTTTGTAAAAGACGGACGTTTAGTGTTCGACGCAAGCCGGAGGGCTAAGGGTGTTCATACGGCCATGCTGGATATTCCGTATGCGGATAATATGGAATGGATGTTTGATGTCTATTTTTCTTATAAACCGACGAGTAATAATAATGTAAGGGTCTTTGCATATGCGACGGGAGCGCCTACGGATATTGCCTATTTCGTACAAGTGGGTCATAATGATGGGAATGTTTCTTTGTACTCATGGCCTCTTTCTGCCAAAACTCCACAAAGGAAAATAAAAGGCAGGATGTATCTGTTAAAGAAAGGAACTAACTCGGTCCGGGTAAAATTGACTTTGGAGAACAACTCTAAATTAACGTTATATACGCGTTTGGAGGATGAAGATTGCTTTTATAAAGAGGGGGAATACAAAATCATTTCATCGGGGATTCGGAAGGCTGGGACTTTAAACCTGCAATGCCGATATCAGGCTGCTTCAGCCGACAATATGATCACTTCTTTTGATAATATCATCGTTTCCGACCAAATAACTCCGACTCCTCTCGAGCCGGAAGAACCTGATGATCCTGCCCCTTCTCCGGCTGAACTGCCGAAGCTACTTGAAGTACAGCCTGTCACCGCCTCTTCTCTGCAGTTTATATTTGACAAATCTGTTGAAATAAAGAATGCTGTTTTCTCTATTTCCGATATTGGGGATGCTTCTCCGGTAGCATATGCAGATAGGGAAACGCGGACAATTGTAAACGCCCAGTTCGATAAAGAGATGGAAGTGGGTAAGCAATATACGATCTCTTATTGGGGAGTAACCGATTTGTCGGGAAATCGTCTTCCCGATTATTCGAAGGAGCTGATACTCGAAGTAGAAGAGGAACCGGAGCCTGAACCCGAACCTGAACCCGGTGGCGATGTGTCCGATGAGGTTCCGGCCGGTTCGATTCTGATAAATGAGGTGATGGCAAAACCGGGTGATGCGGCAGGAATGGTTGAATATATAGAATTGTATAATGCAACTACTGTTTCTATCCCTTTAAATAAGTGGGAGTATAAGAATGTAACCGGAAAGAAGACGAAAGTATTGCCGGATGCTATATTGGAGGCTGGAGGTTATGCGGTTTTGTTTGATAGCAGAAAAGAATTGGAAATAGACAAAGATGCTTTACGTATTCCGATTGAGACATTTCCGGCGTTAAATGATCAGGGTGCTTTGTTACATTTATATAATGCTTCTGGTTCTTTGATGGATTCGGTAACTTATGCCAAAGCCACTGCCGGTAAATCCTGGGAACGTTCTGCCTCCGGTTGGCATCTGTCTACTGATCCTCGCGGCGGAACGCCCGGTTCTGTCAATTCCTCCCCGTCTTCGGACGAAGAGGAACCGCCTGTGGACCCGGATAAACCGGAAGAACCTGAGAATCCGGATACTCCGGCAGTCACAGATCCTATCCTGCCCGGTGAGATTGTCTTTAATGAACTGCTGCCGGATCCTTATGCCGGAGGCAGCGAATACCTGGAATTGTATAACCGTTCCGGCAAGCCCCTGTCTGTGTCAACTCTTTCCCTTGCCGTCCGTAAATCGGACGGAACGCTTAGTACCCGTTATCCTTTGGCCGCTATTGTCCGGAAGCTGGAAGCTAAAAGTTATATTTTGCTGACAAAAGATGTGGAAAGTGTTTCCTCTTTTTACGAGATCGCCGAACCGTCTGCACTTCATCAGCTATCCAAATTGCCGATTCTTGCCAATACGGCTTCTACTTTAGTGCTGTTTCGTACCGCAGATGGAGAAGTGATAGACGAAGTTTCTTATTCCTCCAAATGGCATGCTTCTTCTGTTAAGAACCGGAAGGGTGTTGCTTTGGAACGCATCGATCCGGATGCCGCCACACAAAATCCGTCCAACTGGACCTCTGCTTCCGAAACGGCCGGCTTCGGCACTCCCGGCTATCAGAACTCCCAATATGGGAATCCTTCTTCCGAAGGTTCAACCGGGATAGAACCGCCTGTCTGGATAGAGGAATCCGGCAGCTACCGCATATCCTACCTGCTCGATCGGCCGGGTTATAACTGTCGTGCATTTGTCTTCAACACATCTGGCATACGTGTTGCCGAGATTGCCAACCATCAACTGTTAGGCACGTCCGGCGAACTGACTTGGAGCGGCATTGCCAACAGTGGCAGCGCACTACCACCAGGCATCTATATCTTTTATGCCGAAATCTATCACCCGGAAGGAGTCGTGAAACGCTATAAGAAAGCGTTCCTTATACGGTGATAATGGGGCGGTTTATTCATAAACCGCCTTATACCAACTTACCCGTTCCTTGTACCAGTCGAATATCTTAGAGAAGGACTGTTTGGGTTGCGGGACGAAAACGGTCAGGCCGCAATAGCTGTTTACCGGTAAGGCATTAGAGGGATAGCCGTAGGCATAATATGCCTTTGGAGTATGGGCTTTATATAAAACGGCTTTTTCCAGACAATCGGTGAAATTGCTGTATTGCTCGGCTGTTGCCAATTGTTTTATATAATCAGCCATATCATATAACATTCCCGGACTGCGGTACAAATATTCCAACTGTTGCATCTCGGAAAGGTTAATGCCATAGATGTCGCTTTCCGTCTTGTCGGCTAATATGTCGTGCACGGCGTTTTTCAGATTCTCCAGTTCGCTTGTCTTTGTCAGAGACACGGTTGCGTATGGATAAGAGTCATTGAGATAGTAGTTGTAGAATGTCTCGCCGACCTTTTCCAGTTGCAGATCCGTGGCAAACAATTGCGGCATCATCTGGGTATAAGGCCATCCGTCTGCCATCGTTTCGGTAGGCGAAGCCAAAATATAATCCGCTTTATTTCTAAGCTCATAGGTGCACTCTACGCTTGCCATATAGCAGGCATCGAACAGAATGAAGTCGAATACATGATCCGGCAAACCTTTTGCCAGATCGTCTATCTCCAACCAGTTGCTGCCGTCCTGGCCAAATGCTTTCAGCATATTCTGATAGTCGGAAGGAAGCCAGGCTGTCCCGTGGCTCCATAAATCCAAGCCATAGCTGTCTGCCGGATATAGGGATATCACTTCTTTGATCACGCTTAGCATCACGGACGGATCCGCCGAGTTTTGCTTTTCGTAGTCTTTGATGTGGAATTTATTTACAATGCCGTTCTCTTCCTTGATTTGAAGAAGTTCCGGATTCGATCCCTTCGGGGCATAGTAAACGATCAGATTACCTCCGTTGAGGTTTTTAGCAGTTGCTCCCTCTACCATGCTTGCAATGTTTTTAGCGGCATAACTGTCGAGGCTGTTGTTTGCCATCATATAAACTAAAATGGTACGTGTTGGACGGGGTTCCGGAGTTTCGTCATCCGAACAACCGGTAAATCCCAGACAAAGGGTGATAAATAGTGCGATAAGTTTAAATTTCATATGCCCCCAATACTGAATAAATTATTTTCGACAAAGATATACAATTAATCCGTTTGGTATGTGTATTTAATATCAAATGTGTTTATATACAAATAGATTTTACATATCTTTGTTTCTTAATACGATTGGTAAATCAACGAGAATATGTCTATGAAGAGGCTATACTTTGTTTTTCTTTGTTTGTGTTGCGCTCTCTGTGCCCGGTCGCAGGTGGTCGCTGTTAAGACAAATTTGCTGTATGATGCGACCACCACTTTCAATTTGGGGGCAGAGGTTGCATTCAATAAACATTTTTCACTGGATATATCGGGCAATTATAATCCTTGGACTTTTTCGGAGGATAAATCCATTAAGCACTGGCTGGTGCAGCCGGAGGTGCGTTATTGGTTGCACGAACGGTTTAACGGGCATTTCTTTGGTGTTCATGGGCTGTATGCCGATTATGATGTGGCCGGCAAAACACTCTTGAATGTGATGAAATCCGGCTATGCTTATGATGGTAATGCCTACGGAGGCGGCCTTTCGTATGGTTACCAGTTGTATCTTTCTCCTCATTGGAATATCGAATTTACAGCCGGCGTCGGATATGTCCGGTTCAAATATGACAAAACACCTTTCCCTTCAAACCAGGAGTCGGAAGGAAGTTATCGTAACAACTATTTCGGACCGACCAAGTTGGGGGTAAGTATTATCTATATTATTAAATAAGAGCCTTATGAAAACTACTCTATATATATTGATTTCCCTTTTTGCTGTCTTGTTCTGCCGGGCGCAGGAGTTGTCTTCCGATTATCGGGGAATGATCTATGTAAAAGAAAATTGCGTCGAGCAGCAGGGGGATAACCTTTTGTTGGATTTGCAAATCGACTTGTCGGGACTGCCCGTTGGACGTTATCAGAGCTTGGCCTTGGTGCCGATGTTTCGGGATGGACGCGATTCGTTGATGCTCCAACCGATAGTGGTGAACGGTGCCAACAAGCAGAAAATGTATGAGAGGACGCTTGCCTTTAAAGGAAAAACAGTTGCCGATGACGGCGCTTATCTGGTCATTAAAAACAAACCGACCCAGCTTCGTGAGATTGCCTACCGGAAAGAGATCCCTTTCCAGCCCTGGATGAAAGGCGCAGAACTGGTCTTGGTCGGACAGCTTAAAGACTATGACGGCATAACGCAGCAGGTTTACATGAATGTCCTGACGGATAACCTGATTTTTTAGATTCGTTTCTTGGCATATTGTGCTCTTCGATATGCAAAGTATATTAAAATAAACCGGATATGCTGATTTTATAAAGGTAAACGACTGCCGAATCTCGTGATTTTTAATTAAGTTTGCCAGTCCGTTCAAGGATATGATTCTAAAACCAATATTATAAATTAAAATACAAACGCTATGGCAACAACTCCTTTCAAGTATCAGGCTCCATTCCCATTGGGCCCGGATACAACAGAGTATTATCTGCTTACAAAAGATTATGTTTCGGTTTCCGAATTTGAAGGAACGCCGGTTCTGAAAGTAGCTAAAGAAGGTCTTACGGCAATGGCTAACGCTGCTTTCCGTGATGTCTCTTTCATGCTTCGCCGTTCACACAACGAACAGGTTGCAAAGATTCTGAGCGATCCGGAAGCAAGTGATAACGATAAGTATGTAGCGTTGACTTTCCTGCGTAACGCTGAAGTTTCTGCTAAAGGTGTACTTCCTTTCTGCCAGGATACCGGTACGGCTATTATTCATGGTGAAAAAGGACAACAGGTATGGACCGGTTATTGCGATGAAGAGGCGCTGTCATTGGGCGTTTATAAAACATATACGGAAGAGAATCTGCGCTACTCGCAGAATGCTCCGCTGAATATGTACGACGAAGTGAACACGAAGTGTAACCTGCCGGCCCAGATCGATATCGAGGCTACCGAAGGCATGGAATATAATTTCCTGTGCGTAACGAAAGGCGGTGGTTCCGCTAACAAGACGTATCTGTATCAGGAAACAAAAGCGATCCTGAATCCGGGTACTTTGGTCCCGTTCATCATCGAAAAGATTAAGACGTTGGGTACGGCTGCCTGTCCTCCTTATCATATTGCAGTGGTTATCGGCGGTACTTCTGCCGAAAAGAACCTGTTGACCGTGAAATTGGCTTCTACTCATTATTATGACAGCCTGCCGACTACGGGTAACGAATATGGACGCGCTTTCCGCGATATCGAACTGGAAAAAGAGGTTTTGGCGGAAGTTCACAAGATTGGTTTGGGTGCACAGTTCGGTGGTAAATATCTGGCACACGATATCCGTATCGTCCGCCTGCCCCGTCACGGCGCTTCCTGTCCGGTTGGTCTGGGTGTAAGCTGTTCGGCAGACCGTAATGTGAAATGTAAGATCAACAAAGACGGTATCTGGATTGAAAAGTTAGACAGTCATCCCGGTGAACTGATTCCTGAAGAATTGCGCCAGGCAGGTGAAGGCGATGCTGTTAAGATCAATCTGAACCAGCCGATGGCAGATATCCTGAAAGAATTGGATAAATATCCGGTTGCAACCCGCCTGTCGTTGAACGGTACGATCATTGTAGGCCGCGATATTGCCCATGCCAAGCTGAAAGAACGTTTGGATCGTGGTGAAGACCTGCCACAGTATATCAAGGATCATCCTATCTATTACGCTGGTCCGGCTAAGACTCCGGCTGGTATGGCTTGCGGCTCGATGGGCCCGACGACTGCCGGTCGTATGGACTCGTATGTCGGTCTGTTCCAGAGTCACGGTGGTAGCATGGTTATGTTGGCAAAGGGTAACCGTAGCCAGCAGGTGACGGATGCTTGCCAGAAATATGGCGGTTTCTATTTAGGAAGTATCGGTGGTCCTGCTGCTATCCTGGCACAGAACAATATCAAGAGCATCGAATGTGTGGAATATCCTGAATTGGGTATGGAAGCCATCTGGAAGATCGAAGTGGAAGACTTCCCTGCATTTATCCTGGTCGATAACAAGGGCAATGATTTCTTCAAACAGATCAAGCCGCGTTGCACTTGCGGAAAGTAAGAATCTATTATAGATGCATAAAAAAGCCTGTCGCTCATAAGAGGACAGGCTTTTATTTTATCGGAAAACTATCTTAGTCTCTGTATTCCCGGCGCGGTCCGCGATCTCCGCGATCCTGGCGGGGGCCACGGTCACCACCACGGTCACCACGATCCTGGCGCGGTCCGCGATCGCCTCTTTCCGGTCTCGGCGGACGTTCTTCGTAACCTTCCGGCTTCGGCAGCAATACCTTGCGGGAAAGTTTGAATTTTCCGGTCTTCTGGTCGATATCTACCAACTTAACGGAAATTGTATCGCCTTCTTTCAAGCCAGCCTGTTCAACTGTTTCCAGACGTTTCCAGTCGATTTCGGAAATATGCAGCAAACCGTCTTTGCCCGGCATGAATTCAACGAATGCACCGTAAGGCATAACTGATGAGATCTTGCCTTCGTAGACTTCGCCTACTTCCGGTACTGCTACGATACCTTTGATTGCGCGGATTGCAGCATCGATCGTATCTTTATTTGTTCCGGAGATTTCAATTTTGCCAACTCCGTCTTCTTCTTCAATCGTGATTGTAGCACCAGTCTTTTCCTGGATACCCTGGATGATCTTTCCGCCCGGGCCGATAACAGCACCGATAAATTCTTTACCGATAACCATTGTTTCGATTCTCGGAGCATGCGGTTTCAATTCTTCGCGAGCTTCAGGCTGTGCTTCCATAATCTTGCCCAAGATGTGCATACGGCCTTCTTTTGCCTGGGCCAATGCGTTTTCAAGGATTTCGTATGACAGGCCGTCTACCTTGATATCCATCTGGGTAGCCGTGATACCGTCTTTTGTTCCCGTTACCTTGAAGTCCATGTCACCCAAGTGGTCTTCGTCGCCCAGGATGTCGGACAGGATCGCGTAGTTCTGACCTTTGTTTTCGGAAATCAGACCCATTGCGATACCGGATACCGGTTTCTTCATCGGAACACCTGCATCTCTCAATGCGAGAGTACCGGCGCATACGGTTGCCATTGAAGAAGAACCGTTAGACTCCAGGATATCGGAGATTACACGTACTACGTAAGGATAGTCTGTCGGGATCATGCGTTTCAGAGCGCGGTGAGCCAGGTTTCCGTGACCGATTTCACGACGGCCAACACCACGGGATGCTTTTGCTTCGCCAGTGGAGAACGGAGGGAAGTTGTAGTGCAACAGGAAACGTTCTTTGCCGTGATTCAGAACATCGTCGATCATCTTTTCGTCAGACTTCGTTCCTAATGTAACGGTAGACAATGATTGTGTTTCACCACGTGTAAAGATGGCAGAACCATGAGGGCCGGGCAGGCAGTCTGTCTCGATCCAGATCGGACGGATTTCAGTTGTCTTACGACCATCCAGGCGCTTTCCTTCGTCGAGGATGGCACGGCGCATGGCTTCTTTTTCTACATCGTGATAGTAACGGCCGATCATTTCAGCCTTTTCGTCAGTCAGCTCTTCTTCAGAGAACTGGGCTTTATATTCTTCAACAACTGCTTCGAATGCTTCGGCACGCTGATGTTTGTCTGTTCCGGAAGTGGCAACAGCATAAGCTTTTGCATAGCATTTTTCGTGTACATCCTTGCGCAGTTCGTCATCGTTTACTTCGTGGCAGTATTCGCGTTTTACCATCTTGCCGCAAGCTTCAGACAGTTCAAGCTGTGCCTGGCACTGTACTTTGATAGCTTCGTGTGCGACTTTGATAGCTTCCAGCATTTCGGATTCCTGAACTTCGTCCATTTCGCCTTCCACCATCATGATGTTGTCAATAGTAGCGCCCACCATGATATCGATATCTGCTTTTTCCAATTCAGAGAACGTGGGGTTAACTACATATTTACCATCGATACGGGCAACGCGACATTCGGAAATCGGTCCGTTGAAAGGAATATCCGATACGGCTAATGCAGCAGATGCTGCCAAACCGGCCAGTGCATCCGGCATATCTTCACCGTCTGTAGAGAATAATATAACGTTTACGTATACTTCTGCGTGGTAATTGTCAGGGAAAAGAGGGCGGAGGGCACGGTCAACCAAACGAGAGGTCAGGATTTCGTAGTCAGAAGCTTTACCTTCTCTTTTTGTAAAGCCTCCCGGAAAACGGCCAAATGCCGAGAATTTTTCTTTGTACTCTACTTGTAACGGCATGAAGTCAACACCCGGGTTTGCATCTTTAGCGGCGCAAACAGTAGCCAGCAACACTGTGTTGCCCATACGCACGGTAACAGAACCGTCCGCCTGTTTTGCCAATTTCCCGGTTTCGATGGTGATGGTTCTTCCATCAGCCAATTCGATCGTCTTGTTAATTGGATTAAGCATAATCTTTTTCTTATTTTTCTATCTGTAAAAATTGGTGCAAATGTAATGAAAGTTTATCTGTAAACGTGTGAAAATGAAAATAAAAAACATGAGAAAAGTTCTTTTTTTGAAAAATAGCGGGAAGATTTAGCGAATAATAGTGTCACAATTGTAAATTAATGTATATTTGCAGCGGATTAAAACAAGAAGTAAAGAAATGAAGAAACAAATATCCACACGATTGTTGGCTACATTAGGACTGTGTATGTTCTTATTCTCGGCTTGTAACAACTCTTCCGAATTTACGGTGAAGGGCGTTGTTTCAGGAGCGGACGGTCAGCTTATGTATTTAGAAAACGTAGGAATTTCGAATGTCGTGACACTCGACTCCATCAAGTTGGCTTCCGGAGGGAAGTTCAAGTTTACGGAGAAACGTCCTGAATATCCGGATTTTTATCGTCTACGCTTGAATAACCAGAAGATAAATTTCTCTATAGATTCGACGGAGACGGTTTCTATTCTTGCAGATGCCGGTGCTTTTGCAACCTCTTATTCCGTGGAAGGTTCTGAAAATTCAAAAGCCATTAAGCGATTACGCTGGCGCAATTGGATGCGAACCAGGCTATCAGCCGTTTGCGTAAGGACTATGAAGATAAGATGATTTCGGATACGACTTACCGTTCCAAAGTGTTGGCTGCTGCCGATGCTTATAAGGAGATTGCCCGTAAGTATATCTATTCGGCGCCGATGTCTACGGCCGCTTATTTTGCCTTGTTCCAGCAGATCGATGGCCTGTTGTTCTTTGACTTGTATGATCGAAACGATGTGAAAGCATATGGCGCTGTTGCCACCAGCTACGATCATTATTATCCGGAAAGTCCGCGTTCCAAACATTTGTATAACCTGACTTTGCAGTCGATGAAGGTGCTTCGCGCCCAGCGTCCGGTCGATTATAGTAATGTGGAAACCAAAGAAATATCATTCTTGGATATCGAATTGCCCGATGTTCGGGGTGAAGTGGTGAAACTCTCCGACGTTGCTCCCGGCAAGGTTGTCCTGATAAACTTTACGGCTTATCAGACGGAATGGTCACCGGCTTTGAATATGGCATTGGGTGAATTATATACAAAATATCATGGTCAGGGACTTGAGATTTACCAGGTATCCCTGGATAGCGATTCTCATTTCTGGAGGAACGGAGCGTCTAATTTGCCCTGGATTTCTGTTCGTGATCCGCAGTCTGTTTATTCTCAGGTGGCAGGTTTGTACAATGTGAAGCAGTTGCCTGCTCTCTTCATCCTTGACCGTAAAGGAAACCTGGTTAAGCGTGTTGAAGACGTGAAAAAACTGGAAGCGGATGTGAAAGCTGTACTTTAATGTATGACAGCTAACATTCAGATTTATATGTTATAAAGCATTTTGCAAAGATTGCCGATCTTAAAAAGATCTTTTATCTTTGCAAAGTCTGAAAATAAGAGAAAGAGGAGTTCCGGCCAAGCAGTTGGTCGGGATTCTTTTTTTATTGTGCGGTAATCAATAATAACATTTTAAAGTAATAGGAGGATTTAGTATGGCAGTAAGCTATATGACGAAAGATGGTTATGATAAGATTTTAGCTGAAATCAATTATCTGGAAACCGTGAAGCGTCCGGAAATATCTGCCCAGATTGCAGAAGCCCGTGACAAAGGCGATTTGTCTGAAAATGCAGAATATGACGCTGCAAAAGAAGCGCAAGGTATCATGGAGGCGAAACTTGCTCAGTTGAAAGGACTGATCTCTAATGCCCGCCTGATAGACGAAACCCGTGTGCAGACAGACGAAGTCAGATTCTGAACAAGGTCAAGATTAAGAATATCAAGAATAACGCAGTTATGACATATACATTGGTCTCTGATTCGGAAGCGAACCTGAAAGAGGGAAAGATCGCAGTCAGTACTCCGATTGCACAGGGACTGATGGGTAAGAAGGTTGGTGACATTGTGGAGATCAAGGTGCCGTCCGGTGTGATGAGTTTTGAGATTATGGATATATCTATTTAATATCATAATAGTATGGCATCAATATTCAGTAGAATTGTGGCAGGCGAGATTCCCTGCCATAAGGTAGCGGAAGACGAAGAGTTTTTCGCTTTCCTGGACATCAATCCGGTGGCTACAGGCCATACGCTGGTGATCCCGAAGAAAGAGGTCGATTATATTTTCGACATAGATGATCCTATGCTCGGGCGTATGATGGCATTTGCTAAACGTGTGGCTCGTGCACAAGAAGCGGCTATCCCCTGCAAGCGGGTCGGTTTGGCTGTGATGGGATTGGAAGTGCCTCATGCGCATATTCACTTAATTCCAATTCAAAAAGAGTCTGATATGTATTTTGGCGGAAAGAAAATGGAGGTTACGCAGGACGTGCTCGCAGACACCGCCACACGGATAAGAAATGCCTTTAAATAAATAGGACGAAGTCTTTTACAATAGAAAACTTTATGTATATTTGTGACCGCTTCTCCCTCATAATGACAATATTGTGAAGGAGGAAGCGGTCTTTTTATAAAGATTCATTAGTGGTTTTTACTCATAAATTTGTTAACCTTAGAAGAAAGGCCATCCTTGTGAAAGGACGGCCTTCTTTTTTAAACACACAATCATTCTTCTATTCAACTTGGGTTATGGAACCACTTCCGACAATACTTTTCCCTCTTATGTTCGGGCTACCTTTGTATCGGATCTCTCCACTTCCGGCTATTTTAGCGGAAATTTCCTTATTGGCTGTTATCTCTATCTCGCAACTTCCGGCTGTTTTACAAGTCAAGTTGTCTGTATGTAAGTCGAACGCCTTGATTCTGCAACTTCCGGCACTTTTTATGTCCATATTTTCAGCTTCTCCACTCAGGCTGATTTTCCCGCTCCCGGCGATTTCACATTTCAAACGGTTGACGGTGATAGAATCTGCTTTAATAGTTCCCCCTCCGGCTAAACTAATTCCTAACCGGTCGTTAGTGAGACCTTTACCCAGATCACATTTGCCTCCGCCTGCCATCTTGATATCCCTTAGGGCGGTTGAGTTAGTTGTTACGACAAACCGGGTTGGGTTGATCCATGTATGTTTTTTTCTGGGGCGTATAACTAATACATTGTCGTCCACCTCTGCTTTCAGAATGTCCATGATGTTCCGGTCCGTTTCTATTTTTAGATAGGGAGCGTCATTGGATTGTATATAAGTGAGATCGATATTCTCTCCTCCGATGTGAAGTCCTATATAGTCCTTGATCGAAATCTCCTGGCTTACGATGTTGCCGTCCCCATGAACTTTGTTCATATGGCAAGAGCATAAAAGTCCCGCCATTGCGATATAGGTTACTATGTATATGATAAATAAATATGCTTTTTTCATATCAGTTGTTTTATTAGATGTTGAAGAAATTGTACCAAGGTAATGTGCTCCATCCGTTTATTCCGGTCTGATAGAAATAAATGACACTAAGTGCGACAGATATTATCCACAGGATCAGAAGCGTCCATTTAGCCGTGTTAGGCAATGGCTTGGCTTTGAACAATTGCATACAGATTGCATATACCAAAGCAAAGATCGGAATGCCAATGAGTAAGATGAATCCGATGCACCCCATAATTGCCAATGGAATAGGCGTCCCTGCCAGCAGATCTGCCCCGAACGGAGAGAGGTGGTAAAGAACACCGGTTCCTCCCGCAATAAGAGCAAATGTAACGACTACCAGTATAAAGGCAACAAGTAACAAAGGCGGTAAGAGGATAATTCCGATCAATATGGCGAAGAATTTAAGGGTAAAGCCTACTACATTGACAAACAGGTCTGCCAATTGTTGCAAAAAGCTTCTTGGCTTGTCCGAACTCATATAATCGTTCACATTACTGGATACTTTCTCAAATCCGTCGGTCACTGTTTTGCCTATATTTTCGAGAGTCACGCTTTTCCCGCGCATCATCAGTTTATCGGCTGCGGTCCGTGCAAGCGGCATCACCAACCATAATATAAGGTAGAGGATGACAATCGGTGCATATGGGATAAAGAGCAAGACGATCATAATCAGACGTATGGCTGTTATATCCCAACCCATATAAGCTGCAATACCGCTGGCGACCCCGCCCAATACACGGTTGTCCGGGTCACGCATCAGCTTTTTCCTTCCTCCGGTTGTTTCTTCTTCCTGGAAGGTATGTGCTTTGGACTCTTCCCGGACGTATTCCTTTTCGTCCTCGCCGCCAAACAGCTCTTCCGGTTTCCCCATGCGCTTGATTACTTCCTCGACGTGTTCGATTGTGATGACTTCATGCCCCAAACGTACCCGTTCGTTGAATAATTCGGATATGCGCATTTCAAAATCGTTCATAATCTCTTCCGATCCTTCTTCTTTGCTGAAATGGATGCGGAGGTTTGCCAGATATTTATCGAGCAGTTGATATGCATCTTCGTCAATGTGGAATACTGTTCCTCCCAAATTAACTGTAAGTGTCTTCTTCATTGTTGTCTGATTTTAATTATTTCTGATGTGGTTTATTGTGTCGTTCAATTCCTGCCACGAAATTTCCAGTTCTCCGAGGAATTCTTCCCCTTTCGATGTGAGCTGGTAATATTTGCGAGGCGGCCCTTGAGTAGATTCTATCCACTGGTAACTTAACAATTCGCTGTTTTTTAATCTCGTCAACAGGGGATATAGAGTACCTTCCACTACAATCAATTTAGCTTCCTGTAACTTCTGGATAATGTCAGAGGTGTACGCCGGCTCTTTTTTGAGGAGCAATAGAATACAGTATTCCAGTGTTCCCTTTCTCATTTGTGATTTTACGTTCTCTGCATTCATGTTATATTGTTTTATGTTGCAAATATATGTATTGCCTATGTACTATGCAATACATACTACTATGTTTATCCTAATTTAACATTGCTATTGCACAAATCAGGCGATTTTGTGTAAAAAACAGCCCTCTCCCATAGTAAATAGAACAGAAAAGAGTACTTTTGCAGGATCAAATCAAAACAAAGAATCATGATTTACTACCACTATGCCGAGTTGATCCATCGTCAAGCGGAGAAATATGGTTCCCGTACAGCATTAAAACATCGTGATAATGCGACCGGGAAATGGTTGAAAATATCTTGGAGGGAGTTTTCAGACAAAGTAATGCTTACGGCCAAGGCCATGGCTGAGTTTGGAATAGAAGTACAGGAAAACATCGGGGTTTATTCGCAGAATATGCCGCAATGCTTATACACTGATTTTGGCGCCTATGCGAACCGGGTGGTTTCGATTCCAATGTATGCGACAAATTCTCCGGGACAAATCGAATACATAATTAATGATGCCGGCATACACACTCTGTTTGTCGGTGAACAATTGCAGTATAACAATGCATTTAAGGTGCAAAAGGATTCGCAATTCCTGAAGCGTCTGATCATATTTGACCCCGCTGTCAAATTGAATCCGGAGGACAAGACTTCCATTTATTTTGATGATTTCCTGCGGTTGGGTGACAATGCACATGTCGAAACAACTGTGAAAATCCGTATGAACGAGGCTGTTCCGGAGGACTTGGCTACCATTATATATACTTCCGGTACGACCGGAGAGTCGAAAGGCGTCATGCTCCATCATTCCAATTACCTGGAAGCGATGCGTATTCACGATATCCGTCTGCCGATGGTTACGGACAAGGATCTTTCGATGTGCTTCCTTCCGTTGACTCATATTTTCGAGAAAGCGTGGTCTTACTATTGCCTGCATAAAGGGGTGGCGATTGCCATTAACCAGGACCCGAAGATGATTCAAAAGACATTGCCGGAGGTGCATCCTACATTGATGTGTAACGTCCCCCGCTTTTGGGAGAAAGTATATGCCGGTGTGCATGACAAGATCAATTCGTCTTCTCCGGCCATGAAAAAGATTTTCCTGGATGCTATCGAGACAGGACGCCGGTATAATCTGGAATATAAGAATAAAGGCATTCCGGCTCCTTGCGGATTAAAATTGAAGTTTGAGTTTTATAACCGGACAGTCTTTATGCTTCTGAAAAAGGTCTTGGGTATCGAACGTGGGCGCCTTTTCCCGGTGGCGGGTGCACCTCTTTCTGATACGATCAATGAATTTCTGCAATCGGTCAATATCCCGATTGCTTACGGTTATGGATTGAGCGAGACAACGGCGACCGTTTGCTTCTATCCGGAGATCGGATTCCAGTTCGGCTCTATCGGCGAGGTAATGCCGGATGTACAGGTGAGGATCGATCCGGAGAACAGTGAGATTTTAGTAAAAGGCAAGACGGTTATGTCCGGCTACTATAATAAACCGGCTGAAAATAAAAAAGCATTTACCGAAGATGGTTTCTTCCGTACCGGAGATGCCGGACGGTTAGAAGGAAATACGCTGTTCTTTACGGAACGTATCAAGGACTTATATAAGACCTCAAACGGTAAATATATTGCTCCGCAGGCAATCGAGATGGCGATGAGCGGAGATAACTTTATCGAGCAGATTGCTGTTATCGGCGACCAGCGTAAGTTTGTCAGCGCTTTGATCGTGCCGGCCTATTCATTGCTGGAAGAGTATGCCGGAGAGAAGGGGCTAACCTTCAATAGCCGTGAAGAGCTGGTAAACCATAAAGAAATTCTCCGTCTGATAGAGACGCATGTGGAGGAACATCAGAAGAACTTAGCCTCCTACGAGAAGATCAAGCGGTTCACCTTGTTGCCTGAACCGTTTATGATGGGCTGCGAACTGACGGACACGCTTAAATTGCGCCGTCCGGTTGTCCTGCAGAAATATGCGGAACAGATCGAAGCGATGTATGCGGAATAATTTAGTATCTTTGTCGCCAATTACAAAATAAAGGATAAAAGATTATGATCACATCAGACCAACTACACAACGTGTTGGAGCGCGAGCAAGCGCTGAGGGGGTATCTTTGACATAGATGGTAAGACCATCCAGTTAGAAGAAGAAGAGTTACGCACCCATGACCCCGGTTTCTGGGAAGACGCCAAACGCGCAGAAGTCCAGATGAAGAAAGTAAAAGAGCTGAAAAAGTGGATTGAGCTTTACAACGAGGTTAATGCTGCAGCGGAAGAGTTGCAGTTGGCTTATGATTATGTAAAAGAAGGGATTGTCAGCGAAGAAGAGGTCGATGAGGCCTACAGCAAAGCAATCCAGTTGGTGGAAAGCCTGGAATTCCGCAATATGTTGCGCCAGGAAGCCGACCAGATGAGCTGCGTTTTGAAGATCAACTCCGGTGCCGGCGGTACGGAAAGCCAGGACTGGGCTTCGATGTTGCTTCGTATGTACACGCGCTGGGCGGAGTCTAACGGCTATAAGATTTCTGTTGCCAACTATCAGGAAGGGGATGAAGCCGGAATCAAAACGGCAACTCTCAATATCGAAGGCGATTATGCTTACGGGTACTTGAAAGGGGAGAACGGCGTGCACCGTCTGGTTCGTGTTTCTCCTTATAACGCGCAGGGTAAACGAATGACCTCGTTTGCATCTGTATTCGTAACTCCGTTGGTCGACGACACGATTGAAGTGAAGATCGATCAGGCTGCTATCTCTTGGGATACATTCCGTTCGGGTGGTGCCGGTGGTCAGAACGTCAACAAGGTGGAGTCCGGTGTACGTCTGCGTTATCAGTTCAAAGACCCCTATACGGGCGAAGAAGAAGAGATTCTGATCGAGAACACAGAGACGCGCGACCAGCCTAAGAACCGCGAGAATGCCATGCGACAGTTGCGTTCAATCTTGTATGACAAAGAATTGCAGCACCGCATGGAAGAGCAGGCGAAGGTGGAAGCCGGCAAGAAGAAGATCGAATGGGGATCGCAGATCCGCAGTTATGTCTTCGACGACCGCCGCGTGAAAGACCATCGTACCAACTACCAGACATCCGATGTCAACGGTGTGATGGATGGTAAAATCGACGATTTCATCAAGGCTTACCTGATGGAATTCGGCGCTGAAGAAGCTGCTGAAAAGTAAGTTTTCCCCGTTAACACTTGCATATCTCGATTATAAGTCGTAATATTGCACCCGATTTCAGAGCACCGCTCTGAACAGGTCCTATAGCTCAGTTGGTTAGAGCACCTGACTCATAATCAGGGAGTCCTTGGTTCAAGCCCAAGTGGGACCACGTTGAAAACTAAGCAATTACATAATTTGTAATTGCTTTTTTTGTTTACAGAGCCGGTCCTTTATTGCATGTCACTTCCGTGTTCCTTTCATGTCACAATTGAGTTCCTTCTATGTTACAACTGTATTCTTTCTGTTTTACAGCTGTGACATGAATAGCGGATGGGTATGGAGAGGGCACACATCCCTCATAAATCATTCTATCTGCCCGGTTGTCCGCTCCTTAACGGCACCTCCGGATGGTTCGCGACCATCTTGCGGAAAATCGGGTAAACCTTCTTCGCACTTATACCAATGGTTTGCCTTGGAACTTACCGATTGTTTTTAGTATCGGATTCCGACCTCCGTTCCTTCCCATTTGTCGCAGAATGCGGTAACGGGGAAATTGTTTTCGTTATATTTATATGTATAAGTGACGGAAGAGATGTCGCCTTCACTGTTTTCAGACGTTATCTTGGTTATGTTGTTCCGGCGGTTCAGGAACTGGATATACTTGAAGTCGTTTTGGTTGGAGTATTGGTAATACCACCAGCCCAGAAACCACATCGGTAATTCCGTATGGCTGATGCTTCCGGAAGCGTTGTCATATTCGTATGTATATTTTACCAGCAGGTTGGATTCTTTGTCGAACACTTCCTGCTTCAGCAGTTGCCGTGTGGCAGGGTCGAAACTTAGAAGAGCATACCGGTCGCCTTCCTCAAGTTGCTCCTTTCCGTTTGCTCCCCACCGGTAAATGCCGGTAAAGGTTATTTTGGCAGGCAAGCCGTTCGTGTCGAGTTCTACTTCTTCCACATAACTTATGTCAAGAGCCGGTTCACCGCCCCTGCTTACTTCGAAGGTATTATCACCGGTCTTTGTGAAGCCTACCCAGCCATGTCCGTCGGCAACATCTTTAGGCGGTGTATAGGAAATACCGGAAAATTCGCCGTTCTCATAATTGAAATGAGTTGCATGCCCGTCCGGGTCCTGGATTCTGGAAAGCTTGTTGCCGTCATAAGTAAAGGAAGCCGTAAGCTGTCCGTTTGAAAGCAGAGCGCTGGGGCATCCGTCTATGCCTGTCAGCTTGATGTCGTCGTTATCACTGCAAGAGAATAAAGCCAGTCCTGCCACTGTGAGTATGCCGGACATGATAGTTGAAAATAACTTGTTCATAATAATATCTGGTATTTGTTTCTAATTAGATGATGAATCAAGGATTGGAATAGTTGCATCATTGGCCGAAGCAATATCTGGTTTGACAGAGGTAACAGTCGGAATGTGGAATAAATTCCTATATTTGTATCTCAATTGATTATTGTAAATGCAAAATAAGGATGTCGAGAGCCTCTGCGGATAAAACGGACCTGAAAGGTTTCGAGCAACTGTTCAATCAGTTGCAGCCTCGACTCTATGCTTATTGTTGTAAATATATAGAGGATAGCGAGCTTGCACGGGATATTGTTCAGGAATGTTTCATTAGTCTGTGGGAGAATTACGAAAGTGTGCAGATTTCTTATGAGTTCTATTTGTTCAAGGCTGTACACAATCGTTGCCTGTCTCATTTCCGTTCCGAACGAGTGCATGCCGAATACGCCAACTCAGTCAAGATGAAGATCAAGGAAATCGAGATTCATCCCGAATTGCCTTATCCTTTGACAGAACTTTATGTGAAAGAAGTCAATGCCTTGCTTCAGGAAAGTATTTCCAAACTTCCGGAAAAATGCCGCCTGATCTTCATGATGAGCCGCTACCAGAATATGAAAAGTCAGGAAATCGCTGATGTCTTGGGTATTAGTGTCCGTACGGTAGATGCCCAGATATATAATGCATTGAAAATATTAAAGATAAAGCTGAAAGATTACCTGCCGGTATTGCTGTTGCTCTTCCCTCATTTCTTCCGTTAATAAAAAAAGTGCATTTTTGTCTAAGTAGTAACTCAGGCTCGTGCGTCATTCTAATAAAGAGCACGAGTTATGAAAGAATCTGTCGATATACTAATTATATCTTACCTGAAAGGAGAAGCTACACCGGAACAGCAGAATGAATTGTTGGCCTGGCTTGAAGCGGATGTGGAAAACAAACTCTATTTTCGGTCTATCAAGGATGTCTATGACCTGGGGCGGATAGAATCTGATCTATTAAATAGCCAGGTAGACCGTCAATGGAAAAAGTTTTTGGATCATGTTCTTCCTTCCCGCCGGAATCATCGTTGGTTGCAATTGGGGAAAAATATGCTTCGCTATGCCGCAGTCTTTATGTTCGGATTGGTTTGTATGCAGCTCATATCCTATTTTGCTGATAAGAGAGAGGTGTCTTCCCGCTTGACTAAAATAGAGACTGGAGTAGGAGAGCGCTCGAAAGTGAGCTTGCCGGACGGTTCGACTGTTTGGGTGAATGCTTGCAGTTCGATTAGTTATGATGGGTCTTTCGGGGAAAAGGACCGTACGGTTCATATGAAGGGAGAAGCCTATTTTGAGGTAAAGAAAGATTCTACCAGGCCCTTTCTTGTTCATGCAGACCAATTTACTTTCCGGGTAACAGGGACTTCTTTTAATGTGTATGCTTTCGATGACGATCATGAAATGAGTCTTGCCTTAATTGAAGGATCAGTGACGGCAGAGAAGGGGACTTATTCGGAGAAAATCCGGCCTGGCGAAGTTTTGGTTTATGACAAAACACATGCGAAAATCAGTCACAAGCAACTTATTACCAGCTCGTACACTGCTTGGCGCTATGGAGAAATGTTTTTTGATAAGATGACATTCGAGGAACTGACTCTCCGGTTGGAACGTAATTTCAATGTAAAGTTTAAGTTTGAGAATCAGAAGATAAAAAAAGAATCATTCGGCGGTTCTTTCCGCAAATATGAATCGCTGGAAACTATTATGAAAGTGATCAGTACCAGTACGCCTGTCAAATACCGAATAGAGAAGGATACTGTGTATATTAAATAATTGAGTCGTTAACATTTGAATCTAATATGGAGGGGATTGCCTATGAAGTAAGGAAAAAGAGAAACAAATAGATAAAAAGCCGGGATAAGGTGGCACTTATCCCGGCTCGAATATCAAACAACTAAATTAATTGTCTAATATCATAATCGTACAACAAAGATATGAAAAAAGAATATTTAATCAAAGGTGTCATGCTTTTGATACCACAAAAAATATGGCTAAAAATGAAGCTGATAACAATCTTCTTGTTCCTTGTTACATTCTGCTTGCAGGCCAATAACACGTATTCTCAAAATGCAACTGTTAACCTGAATTTAGAGAATGTGTCCCTGACGGACGTTTTCAGAGAGATAGAGAAACAGTCGGATTACCGCTTTTTCTTTAACAGCACGGTTTTAAACGCAGTGAAGAAACAAAACGTGAAAACCGGAGAAAAAAGTATCACCGCTATCCTGGACCAACTTTTTGAGGGAACGGATATCGGCTATAAATTGATTGATAGATATATTGTCATAACTTCAAAGAAAGATGAACCTGTTTTTATCCCGGGACAGTCAGACAGAATGATTCCTATCGTGGGGACAGTTGTCGACGATAGAGGTGAACCTGTGATCGGTGCAAATGTTTCCGTTAAGGGTACAACCATTGGTACGATCACGGACGCGAGTGGAAAATTTACATTAGATGTACCGGGCGGCAGTTCGCTTCTGGTTTCTTATATCGGTTATTTGTCTCAGGAAATAGTAGTGGGCAATAAATCGGCTTTTGATATTGTGCTTGTAGAGGACTCCCAAAATCTGGAAGAAGTGGTTGTTGTGGGGTATGGCGTCCAGAAAAAGGCAAATCTGACAGGAGCTGTCGCTACAGTTGGGGCTAAAGAACTGGAAGACCGCCCTGTCACAAATGCAGCCCAGGCACTTCAAGGTAAGATAGCTAACTTGAATATCTATAATTCGAATGGCGGACCCGGAAGTAAAGCCTCTTTTAATATTCGCGGATATGCCGGACTGGGGGAAACTTATAGTCCTCTGGTCATCATAGATGGTGTGACTGGCTATTTTGATGATTTGAATCCGAATGATATAGAAACTCTTACGGTGTTGAAAGATGCTGCCGCAAGTGCTATCTATGGTGCTCAAGCTGCCTACGGAGTCATCCTGATTACGACGAAATCAGGGAAAAAGAATGAAAAGACTGTGATTACTTATAATAACAATTTCTCTTTCAACAGTCCGACGGTGCTGCCTAAAACAGCCGGTTCGCTCGAGTTTGCACGGCTATTCCGGGAATCGTCTATCAATGACGGCGGTGGCGGTGTGATTGATTTGGAAACAATGGAGCGCATAGAGAAATATTATAATAACCCGGGAAGTATTCCTAATAATGTCCCTCAACTGGATAATCCGGATCGTTGGTCTGACTGGGGAGACGGACGTTCCAACGCGAATGAAGATTGGGCAAAAGCAATGTTTAAAAGTAATCAGCTTAACCAGTCTCACAATATATCTATTCAGGGAGGTAGCCAGTCTTCTACCTATATGATGTCGTTGGGCTATCTGAACGACGGGGGTAAACTGAGGTATTATGATGATTACTACCAGCGTTATAATGCAATGGCTAAAATAAATACAGATATAACCAAGTGGCTAACTGTCGGAATGAATGTCCGGTATGCTCGTGAGAAGAGTGTTACGCCGGCTTATTATATGGATCCGGCAGGCGGAGTAAACAGCTTGATTAACTGGATATGGGTAGTGTGGCCAACGATTCCCGTACTCGATCCGAACGGACATTTCTCTCCGGCAGGACGAATGGCTTTTATCAATCAGGCTAATCCGAATACGACTTATACGGATAATTTCTGGGGAACAGTAAATGCCTTGTTTAAAATCTTACCGGGCTGGACAGCCAATGTGGACTTTACATATAATAAATGGGCTACCAAGCAAACTTATTCAAAAGGGCTCATTTATTCTTGGTCGGTGAACAATGAACCTTATTTGGATAGTAGTAGCCAGGAAACTACGCAGGTTTGGCAAAATGCGAACAATGACGATTTTACGTCGATGAATGCTTATACTACTTATGAGAAGGGAATTAGCGGACATAACTTTAAAGTAATGGTCGGTATGCAACAGGAATATAAGAAGAATTGGGGTGAATATTCCAATAAGATGGGATTGGTCTTGCCGGATCAGCCTTCAATTTCTACTGCAACGGGCAAAATAGAGGCAAGCGACCGGATGGACCACTATACGACGATGGGATTCTTCGGACGTTTGAACTATGACTATGAGGGCCGCTATTTGTTTGAATTTGACCTTCGCCGAGACGGTTCTTCCCGTTATGCGGAAGGGCATAAGTGGGGGACATTCCCTGCCTTTTCTGCTGGTTGGAACATTGCAAAGGAAAAGTTCTTCCAGCCTTATACCTCTTTATTCTCCGAATTGAGACTAAGAGGTTCATGGGGTGAATTGGGGAATATGCGTGGGAAGGAATATCAGTATATTTCGACTATTCCATATAATTCTTCTACGCGTTATATTATGGATACGCAACTCATCGGTTCTTTCGGTTCTCCATCCATGATTGCTTATAATACCTGGGAAAAGAACAAGACACTGGATTTCGGTATCGATATATCTTCTCTAAATAATCGGTTGAATGTATCCTTCGACTGGTACAGACGCGATGTTATCGGATTGATCACAAAAGGTCAGACTGTTCCTGCGGTATTGGGAGCGGAATCTCCGAGTACAAATAATGCGGATATCAGAAATAAAGGTTGGGAGTTGACAATCGGCTGGAAACATTCTGTGATGGTTGCTGCTAAATCGTTGAACTATGGCCTCTCATTCAATTTGTCTGATTACCAGGGTACGGTTATGCGTTATTCTAATCCGAAAGGACTGATTGATGATTGGTATGTTGGGAAAAAAATGGGTGAGATTTGGGGATATACCACAGATCATATCATGGTTGATCCGGCTGAGGCTGAGGCGATGAATGCGTCGGGTGCTCAAAAGCTATTCGGTTCAAACTGGGCCCCCGGAGATATGAAGTATAAGGATTTGGATAAATCCGGTTCGATTGATTATGGAAATAAAACGTTGGATGATCATGGTGATTTATCGATCATAGGTAATAATACACCTCGTTTTAATTTCGGTTTCGGTGTTAATGCCGAATGGAACGGTTTTGATTTCTCCGCCTTTTTGCAAGGAACAGCCAAACGCGATTTATGGTTAAGCGGACGTTTGGCATGGGGACTTGGTGGAGGCCAATGGGGCTCTAATGTTTGGGAAAATACATTGGATTGCTGGCGTGAAGACGGGAGTAATCAAAATCCTTACTGGCCAAGATTCTACTTGGGCAACACTGGTAAGAATCTTCAGACACAAACTAAATATTTGAATAGCGGAGCTTATTGCCGTCTGAAGAATCTTCAGTTCGGGTATTCGTTACCGAAACAGATCATTAGCCATATCGGCTTGCAGAGAGCTCGTTTCTACTTTAGCGGAGACAATCTGTTGACGATATCGGGGATCAATGAAAACTTTGACCCGGAATCTCCTGCCGATAATATATACCCGCTTTCCAAGTCTGTCTCTTTTGGTATTAACTTAACGTTTTAATTCGTTTAAAAATTAACAATCATGAAAAGAATAATAAGTATATTCGGTTTATTTATTTACATCGCTATATTTTCATGTTGCGATGATTTTCTGACGAAAGAACCGTTGGATAAGATTACGGATGTGAATTTGACATATACGGCTGAAGAATGTAAATTGTATGTGAATCAGTATTACCCCTCATTCTGGGGGTCCCCTAATTCCTATATTTATCATATAGATAGGGGCTCGGATAATTTATTAAGCTATAATTATAGTGATAATAAAGATTTGATAAAGGATCTGCGGGTTGTTCCGGCTACTGGTGAAGGTTGGGGCACAGGTGAATGGGGAAAAATCCGGAGTGTGAATTTCTTATTGAACAATTATCAGAAATCGCAAGAACTCGAAAAAGCAGAGAAATATGTAGGGGAAGCCCGTTTCTTCAGGGCGATGTTTTATTTTGAACAATTTCTCAAGAAGTTCGGAGGTGCTCCCTGGATTGAAACGGAACTGAGTTTGGAATCGGAGGAATTATATTTGCCTCGTTTAAAGAGAAATGAGTTGGCAGATAAGATATTGGCGGATTTAGATTGGGCAATTGAGAAAATACCTTCTAAAAACGCGCAGGAAACAGGTCGTATTTCCAAAGAAGTAGTCATGCTTTATAAAGCGAGGGTCGCATTATATGAAGGCACTTGGGAAAAATATCATGCAAACACGGTATTTGCAGGTGAGGGCGACGCCAGGAAGTATATGGAAGAAGCGGCAAAGATGTCATTGGCTGTCATAAATAGTGGCTTATTTGATTTGGATAATGTGAATGAAAAGGATGGCTATCATACTTTGTTCAATCGTTGGGATTATTCGGATAGTAAGGAGATTATGCTTTGGAAAAAGTTTGACCGTTCGCAGGGGTTCTGGCATGACGATAATCGAAATCCGGGAAGAAATGGTTCCGGAGTCGGCCTGACTCGTTCACTGGTCGAGAGCTATTTGTGTATTGATTCGGATGGAAAGGCTAAACCGATTCATTTGTCATCAAATTATCAAGGAGATGAGAATCTGCTGACGGTTATTGCGAATCGTGATCCGCGTTTAAGCCAGACAATGTTTATTCCGGGACGGGCCCGCACAATAGAAGGGCGGGACACTACGATTATTTTTACTAAACCGAATATCAATTACTCAGATACGGAAAAATGTGCGACAGGTTATGAATTGGCCAAAGGTGCAGATCCGGATGCGGATGAGCAGGTAACCGTCACTGGAAGTATTAAGGCAAGTATCCTGTTCCGTTATGCAGAGGCATTACTTATTTATGCGGAAGCAAGAGCCGAATTGGATCAGATTACTCAGGCGGATCTGGATATGACGATAAACAGACTTCGGGATCGGGTAAATATGCCTCATCTGACGATAGATGTGGGATATGTTGATCCGAACGGGGAATTTACTGCCGCAAGAGGATATGAAGGTGTTCCTGTTTCAAATCTACTTCAGGAAATAAGGCGGGAACGGCGTGTGGAATTTGCCTGTGAAGGTTATCGTCATGACGACCTGAAACGTTGGCGTGCTCATCATCTTTGGAATTTCGGTAAAATACAAGGTGCAAAAACCGCTCAGTTCAAGGATTTATCTTGGCTGGTTTCTTATTTCGAAAACTATCCGATTCCTGCTACGATAAGCGGTGGCCGGGATGAATTTTTGAGAAATGTGGCTAAATGGACCCCCGAATGTACGGAAGGTGATAATTTCTGGACGGATGACGAAGGTTATTTTGCTCCTTACCAGCGATATATTCCGGATGGACATTTCCAATTCGACCCCAATAAGTCGTATCTTTTACCTCTTCCGACAGAACAGTTGGTACTTAATCCGAATCTGAAACAAAATCCGGGTTGGGAATAGTGATGATGTATAAATAAAAAAAAGAAGAAGAATATGAATAAAAATATTGTAAAAGCTTTCTGGGCTTTAGCTGTTGTTGTCTTGATTTGTTCCTTTACAAGTATAAAAGAAAAGGCTTCCGCGAAATGGGTGAAATATGAGAATAACCCGGTGTTAGGAGGTGGTGATTTGGGAACGGTTTTCGATATTTGTGTCTTAAAGAATAAAGATACTTATAAAATGTATTCTTCCTGGCGTCCGAAGAAGAGCATTGCTTTATCTACAAGCAAGGATGGAAAAAACTGGACTACGCCTCAGATTGTTCTGGCACCGGTAGACGGCAGCTACTGGGAAAGCGATATGAATCGCCCTGTCGTTGTTTTTAAAGATGGCTTGTATCATATGTGGTACACCGGACAGAATAATGGCAAATCATGGATTGGTTATGCAATAAGTAAAGACGGGATCAATTTTGAGCGCCAAAGTAAAGAACCGGTTTTGAGTGCTGATGAACCATGGGAGAAAGTGGCTGTTATGTGCCTCATGTGATTTGGGATAAACATCAACAGCTTTTTAAGATGTGGTATTCCGGAGGTGAACAATATGAACCGGATGCGATTGGTTATGCGACAAGCAAAGATGGATTACATTGGACCAAATTGAAAAATAATCCTATCTTTAAGGCTGATCCGAGTAAAAGTTGGGAACAGTATAAGGTGACCGCCTGTCAGGTGATAGAACGTGAGAATGATTATCTGATGTTTTATATCGGTTTTTATGATATCAATTTTGCTCAAATAGGCATGGCGCGTTCCAAAGATGGTATCAGCGGTTGGGAAAGGTATTCGGGTAATCCGATTATTTCACCAACGGAAAATTCGTGGGATGCCAGTGCAACTTATAAGCCTTTTGCAATTCAGGAGAAGGATCGTTGGATGCTTTGGTACAATGGGCGGAATGAACATCTGGAACAGATTGGATTGGCTATTCATAATGGACATGATCTAAGTTTTTAAGTATGTTGATTAAAAAGTTATTTATAGTCATAGGTATAATTTTGCCCTTGCATATGCAGGGGCAAAATTCACTGACGGAAAATGCGGATGTGATGATCGCAGCCTATGTTGAAGAGTTCAATCGTACAGATAACGAACTGTATAAACAGTATATCCCGAACAGTGACGCTTCCCTTTTCCTGAAGCAGAATATCCCGTTTTTTGAATGCCCGGACAAGTCATTAGAGAAGACTTATTATTTCCGGTGGTGGACGTTTAGGAAGCATATAAAGAAAACACCTGAAGGATTTGTTATTTCGGAGTTTTTGCCTGATGTGCCCTGGGCTGGCAAGTATAACACGATTAGCTGTGCTGCTGCCCATCATTTTTACGAAGGGCGATGGTTAAAGAATGATAGTATCCTGCCGGATTATGCCCGTTTCTGGTTCGGAGGTGGTGGAAATCCAAGACTCTATAGTTTTGGAGCAGCCGATGCGATTTATAATTATTACTTGGTACATAAGGACCGGGAACTGTTAGCCGGGCTGTATCCGGAGCTGAAGGATAATTTCATTGAGTGGGAGGAGGAAAAGAGAGATTCGACAAAGATGTTCTGGCAAACAGACGATAGAGATGGAATGGAGATGTCTGTTTCCGGCCGCTTATCTGAATCCGGCCGGGGATATCGTCCTACCATCAATAGTTATATGTATGGAGAAGCTGTAGCATTGGCTAAAATCGCTTATATATTGGGAAAAGAGGATGAATCTCGTTTTTATCAGAAAAAGGCGGATGATATAAAAGAGTTGGTAAACACTCGCTTATGGGATAAGGAGGCGGAGTTTTATAAGGTTATTCCCCGGAATGGTAAAATGGAGTTTTCGTATGCCCGTGAACTCCTTGGATATACACCCTGGTTCTATAATATCCCATTAGAGGAATATGCTGTCGCATGGAAGCAGCTTTTTGACAGTACAGGCTTTGCTGCTCCTTATGGCCCTACAACGGTAGAACAAAGATGTCCTGGTTTTGAGATATCCTATGAAGGACATGAGTGTCAGTGGAATGGTCCGAGTTGGCCATATTCTACGTCATTGACTTTGACTGCAATGGCTAATTTCTTAAATAATTATGATTCTCCCTATGTGACTAAAAAGGATTATATCGATTTGTTGAATATCTATAGTAACAGCCATCGTCTTCCGGTTGATGAAAAGGATACTATTTGCTGGATTGATGAAAATATAAATCCTTATACCGGCGATTGGATATCCCGAACCCGCCTGAAAACATGGAAGAATGGGACATGGGATGTTTCAAAGGGCGGCGTGGAAAGAGGTAAGGATTATAATCATTCTTCTTTTTGTAATCTGATTATTTCGGGGTTAATAGGTATTCGTCCGCAGGAAGACGGGAGTATTGTCGTAAATCCGCTTATACCGGATGGTTATTGGGATTATTTCTGTTTGTCGGATGTATGTTGCCAAGGTAAGACTGTTACTGTTATTTTTGATAAAGAGGGAACGAAATACCAAAGAGGAAAAGGTTTTATGATTTATGTCGATGATAAATGTGTCCTGCATACTCCCAAAATAGAGAATGCAATAATTCGATAGGCCTTATGGCAAATCTCATGCGTTGAATATGCTACTATTATCAATATTAAATTGTATTTTTGTCATAAACAACAACAAGTTATGAAAAAACAATTGATATTAATCGTAATCGCATCTTTGTTTCCTCTGTTTCTTATCGCACAACAGCGGGTGATCGTTGATACGGATATAGATTCGGATGTGGATGACGCCGGGACGTTGGCAATGCTTTATACTTTGCATAAGCAGCATAAGATAAACTTGTTGGGGACTATCGTGACGAGTGACGATCCGTTCGCAGCCACTTGTGTGAGTGCATTTAATGCGTTTTATGGGATGGGCCGGCTGCCGCTTGGCTTTTTGGAGGGGCAATCTTTCCTTAAAAATTATTCCCGTTATACAAGGCAGATTTCCGAGGAGTTTCCACACGATCTGGCATCTTGGAGAGATGCGGAAACAGCAACCCGTACATACCGGAAATTATTGGCGGAGAGTCCGGATCATTCTGTTGTGATTCTTACAATCGGCCATTTGAGCAGCTTGCAAAAGTTACTTCAGTCATCGGCTGACCAATATTCACCACTTAACGGAAAGCAGCTGGTCGAGGCGAAAGTCCTGAAATGGTATTGTATGGGCGGCTTCTATCCGGAAGGAATAGAAGCGAACTTTTCACGGCCGGATCCGGCTTCGACTGTCTATTGTCTGGATAACTGGACGAAAGAAGTTGTGTTTTGTGGTTGGGAGGTCGGGCAACAGGTAGTTACAGGTGACGCGGCATTGAAAGCCCGGTTACATCCTAAGCATCCGGTCTACAGGGCTTATGAGTTGTATAATGACTTTAAAGGACGCGCCAGTTGGGACCAGGTAACCGCTTTTCTGCTGACAGACGAGGCTTCCTGTTATTTTGAACTGGATAACGCCGGTTATTACCAACTCAAAACAGACGGTAGTAACCGGTGGATACCGGGTAAGAAAAGCAACCAGTCCGTTGTGAAACTGAAACCGGATGCCGATGTCAAGGAATTAGCCGAAAAGGTAACGGAACTCATGTTGGGCGGAAATATCCCCGCTCATTGATTTACCACGAAATTCCGTATCTGGCATTCCGTGCCGAGCGAATCCTTATTTTTCTTTTTCGACATGCGGAGAACCAGTTTGTGATCGGTATTTTTTAATTCTGTTTCCAGCATATATACCCAAGGGATATATAGGTTATGGCTCCATTCTGTGAAAGTATCCAATTGTTTGAATGGGGCGCCGTCTACGCTGTATTCCAAGATACCGGCAGAAGGACCGCTGACACAGAAAATACCGATTGCTTTTCCCTTAAACTCAAGGGTTAATTGGTCGCCGGGGCGTGTGGCTTCCAGCATTGGGACATCTACGAAGCCTTTTCGTTTGCCCGCTTTATTGTCGGGATGCCAGTTGTCGACCAGCTTCCAACCTTTGTCTGAATGTGCTTTTTGGATATCGATGAAATCTCCGTTGTCGTAACAGTAGGCATCCAAAGGCTTGGAGGGGATTTCATGAGGCACAACAGCCTTTTCCGGAGAAAGGCCTTTCCACAAATCATCAAAAAGGTGCCCGATAGCCGCAGCATAAAATTTATGCCCGAACGGTTTGGGGTGCGTTCCTCCGAATTCATCCCAGGTAAATTCGCCATCTTGCATCCGTTCGCCTATCTCCTGACAGAGATTTATGGAAGGTATGAGATAGTGATTGGCCACCCGTTCGTGGTTCAGGATCACGTCCGGTGTCTGCTTGCGGGCAACCATCGGAATGAAAGGATCATAGATGAAATGGAGCATCACGATGTCCATCTCCGGGTTGCTTTTCAGTGCATGGCGCACTTCGCCCTCCATTCCGCGTACTTGTTCGAGCGCGCTGAATCCGTTGGTATCGTCGTTTACGGCTGCTTCCACAAAAAGAAGGTCCACTTTCCCTTTCGACAAGATGTCGTGTTGCAGGCGGAAAGCGCCCGGAGTTGTTCCGGTCGAACCGATACCGGCCTCGATCCATTCAAATTCAGTATAGGGGAAACGTTGCTGTAACTGTTGTTCGACCCTGTTGCGCCATCCGCCCATTTCTGTGATGGAGCCACCTAAGAAGGCAACCCGTGCACGGCGTTCTTTCTCGAATTTGTGGAACGAGTTTTGCAGGCTGCCACGCACATTATAGTGCAGATACTTCTCATATTCCGGCTGTTGGCGGAGAATGAAGTCTACTACCGGTTCCGGATTATCCAGGCTATGCGGGTGGTGGTCGCATCCCTTCTTGATGATTACTTCAACCGGGCCTCCCGCTGCGAGGTAACGGGAGCGTACGATATCCATATTCTCTTTAAAGGGAACGGTCTGGTCGCTGTCACCACATACGCTGATAATAGGAATACCGGCAGAAGCTATTGGTGCCAGATTATCGATCGGGTTTCCTTTGAAACTGTTCATATCTACATCTGTCAGGTTCCATTCTTTTAACAGGTCATTCCATAAAGAGGCGTTTTTCCTTCCCGGCCAGCTGAACACGTCGCATACAGGCGCATCTACATATATGCAAGCTACTTTGTCCGTGTTTTGGGCAGCCCAATTGAATGCGAATAACCCACCCCGGCTGAATCCCTCTAATGTGACTTTGTCGGAGAGGCCGTAGCGTGCGACCATTTCATGATAGAAATCTGTGCCCAAAGCAACAGCTCGCGGACTTCCGTATAAATGGGTTACGTCATAATAAACAATATGGAATCCTTTTTCCAGTAAAGCCTTGTCTACACTTGGAAAAGCATCGAAGAAAGCGGGCCGCCATATCCAGGGATTTCCTTTTGCAGCCTGTTTCGGGACGACGACAATCGCCTGCCGGTCTTTGAAGGTAAAATCGTAGCGGTCACATCCGTTCCATTCGCCGGTTTTTTCCTGGGCGTGGATGGCCAAATTGGCTATCAGGGAGAAAAGTATCAGATAAATAACCTTTTTCATAATAATTAGAGTATGCATAGTGTTTATATTACAGCTGGCAAACATACATAAAATGCTTTTTTTATGCAAATCAATTGTCTCATAATCCCGAACAGGATGTGAAAGAAATAAAATAGTAGATGTATTCGCACACACAAACTTGTATATAACGAAAAAAATAGCTTATATTTGCCGGCGTATTATGAAAAACGAATATTAATATCATGAACACATTTCAAAAAGTAAATGAGAAGATGACTAATTACAGATGGACAATCTGTGCCATGTTATTTTTCGCAACAACAGTGAATTACCTCGATCGCAGGTTCTTTCTTTGACCTGGGATGAGTTTATCAAACCTGAATTTCACTGGGATGAATCCCATTACGGTACGATAACATCAGTTTTTTCAATTGTATATGCCCTCTGCATGCTGTTTGCCGGTCGCTTTATCGACTGGATGGGAACAAAGAAAGGCTATCTCTGGGCTATCGGTGTCTGGTCGTTCGGCGCATGTCTTCATGCTGTTTGCGGTGTTGCAACCGAACATTACGTAGGGATGCACAATGCTGCAGAAATGATCGCTGCAACCGGTGATGTTGTGGTTGTATTAGCGACGGTGAGTATGTATTTCTTCCTGGCTGCCCGCTGTATTTTGGCATTGGGTGAAGCCGGTAACTTCCCGGCAGCCATTAAGGTGACAGCTGAGTATTTCCCCAAGAAAGACCGTGCTTATGCCACTTCGATCTTTAATGCTGGTGCTTCTATCGGTGCTCTGATCGCTCCTATATCCATCCCTCTGCTGGCAAAGGCTTGGGGCTGGGAAATGGCGTTTATCGTAATCGGTGCGCTTGGTTTCGTTTGGATGGGTCTGTGGGTCTTCATGTACACGGCACCGAGTAAGAGCAAGCATGTCAATAAAGCGGAATTGGATTATATTGAACAGGATAAGCACGAAGAAGGCGTTGTCTTTGTAGAAGAAAAGGATGAGAAGAAGATCGGCTTCTGGCAGTGCTTTACTTTTAAACAGACTTGGGCTTTCATTGCCGGTAAATTTATGACCGACGGTGTTTGGTGGTTCTTCCTTTTCTGGACTCCTTCCTATCTGAATACACAGTTTGGTATCAAGACTTCCGACCCGTTGGGTATGGCGTTGATCTTTACCCTGTATGCTGTGACCATGCTTTCTATCTATGGTGGTAAACTCCCGACTATTTTTATTAACCGCAGTGGCATGAACCCATATGCAGCGCGTATGAAAGCAATGTTGATTTTTGCATTCTTCCCGTTGTTGGTTTTGCTGGCGCAGCCGTTAGGTACGGTTTCTCCCTGGTTCCCGGTTATTCTGATCGGTATCGGTGGAGCTGCCCACCAGTCCTGGTCTGCTAATATTTTCTCAACTGTTGGTGATATGTTCCCGAAATCAGCGATTGCCAGTATCACGGGTATCGGCGGTATGGCAGGTGGTGTCGGTTCCATGATCTTGCAGAAAGTAGCAGGAAACCTGTTTGTTTATGCCGATGCTACCCAAATGACATTTATGGGCTTCTCCGGTAAACCGGCCGGCTATTTTGTGATATTCTGTGTCTGTGCTGTCGCTTATCTGATCGGATGGGTGATCATGAAGATGCTGGTTCCGAAATATAAAGTCATTGTTCTGGAATAATCTGAATATAAAATTATATAAGGTATAAAAAGAAGGAGGATGCGTTTGTCGTATCCTCCTTTTTTGTAGGAATTTTCTGATATTCCGATTTAGTAGCCGTTTTATTCTGTGATAACGGAGAATTCCCCGATTCCTGCTTGAGGCAGGCTGTCGACAATCCGGGTTGCTACAATCCGGATGGTGTTTCCTTTCACAGCCGGAAAATGAATAACTTGCTCAATCGGATTTGCCTTGATATTTGAAAACTCTCCCTCTGCTACTTTCTTTCCGTCGATAAATAACTGATAGTTGGCAATGTGTCCGCCGGCGTCCCTTCCTTGGTTCGGGGTGTACCGGAAACCTGAGATTAGCCTGTCTTTATCCAGCCGGACAGTCAGTTCCGGCTTGCCTTTAGGCAAATAGAAAGCCGTGTAGCCGTTCCCGTCGAAAATGTTATTTGCCTTTTCGTCTTTGGGAGATATAATCGTATAGCAGCTTGCCGGAATATCCAGTTCCGATACGAATACCGGGCTGCTCTTATCAAATGTCGGGTCGTAAGAGATCGCTTTGACCACACCTTTTTGGGCAAATGTGAAAGGTCCCGTGTAGACCGTTGCCTCTTTTGTCGGGTCGCTGCCGTCAGTAGTATAATGGAGCTCTGAATTGGCATCACCTGCCTGGATGGAAACTTCGTTGTTCCGGTTGCGGCTGATGACAGGCTCCGTCATTAGTGCCGGTGCCAAGAATGCTTCTACATTATTAATACACAACGGGCCTCTTGCATCGGTAAAATTGATCCGTATTTTGTCAGCCTTGAATGTTTGGAGGCGGACAATACGTTTGTAGCCGACTGTCGTTGTCGAATCGACTGCCTGAACCGGATACCACTTGCCTTCTTTTTCGGCTTCAATATTGAACGATTTGACTCGTTGTCCCAATGGGATATATTCCTGAATAACCAGACGGTTTATCTCTTTGGCAGTGCTGAGGGTGAAGGTCAGTGTCCCTTGGGTTATACCGTCATCGGTTGCCCAATAAGTATCCCAGTTCCCGTCGTTCACTTTGTTTGCGCTGAATTTGTGTCCACGTGTGTTGCTGGCCTCCACATAGGCCCCCTCTAACAGGTTATCTTTCATGTCGTTTTGGATCGTCTGATACCATTCTATGGCCCGGATGGAATCGGAAGGGCTGATCTTTCCGTTGAGGGCAACCGGGAAATTCAGCAGGAAATTGGCATTGTGTCCGACACTGCGGTAATACAGGTCGACCAGCTTGGCCAACGATTTTACCTGGTGGTCTTCCCGGGCATGGTAGAACCATCCCGGACGGATGGATACGTCGCATTCGCCGCCCAGCCATTTGTCGCCGTTTTCCATTCCCCACTGGCTTTGACGGTAATTTGTTTCTTTATCGTATGAATAAGGAGACCATTGCGTGTCACCCGCCCATCCTTCTTCGTTTCCGATCCAACGGATATCGGGAACTGTCCCGCCGAATATCATGGCTGAAGGATGCAATTCTTTGATCGCTTTTCGTGCCTCTTCGTATTTGTAATAGGTCTTAGCGTCGATAGAACGGCTTTCGTCAGCCCCTCCGTACCAACCGCTACCGCCATTTGCCCCGTCGAACCAATACTCGAATAGCGGTCCGTAGTTACTGATCAGTTCATGCATCTGGGCATGGAATTTCTCGACATATCCCGGAGTCCCGTAGTTGGCGCTGTTACGGTCCCAGGGAGAAAGATATAAACCGAATTTAAGTCCGTGTCTCCGGCAAGCATCCGATAAATCTCTTACCATATCGCCTTCCCCGTTTTTCCAGGGAGAGCTTTTTACGCTGTAATCCGTCGTAGCAGTCGGCCACAGGCAAAAACCGTCATGGTGTTTCGCTGTCAGGATTACACCTTTCAGACCGGCCGCCTTGATGGTGCGTACCCATTGGTCGCAATCCAGGTCTGTCGGGTTAAAAGTAGATGCGGGTGTATTCCCGTATCCCCATTCCAGGTCGTTGAATGTGTTCAGTCCGAAATGGACAAAGGCATAAGTTTCCAATTTATGCCATTCCACCTGCTCAGGTGTCGGAACTGGCAAAACAGGAGCTGGCGCCGTAGCTTCTTTACAAGAAAGCAAGAGGCTTAAACCGAGCCCGCATAGAAGTAGTGAATTTGTGTTTTTCATTATTTGTGATGAATTTATGTATGGCTCAAAGATAAGAAAAAAACGAATTTGGAAGGTCGTATTACATTGTTAGCTTTTTTTTAATTATTGTCATTCCTAATGCTTCGGGAATGGCTGTGCTTCGCGTTAATACTACAATATGTAATGACTTATTGTTTAAAATACAATTTGCAGGAACTTATATTCTTAATAATATGTATGATAAAACAAAGAAAATATTTTCTTGTTTCGGTAAGATTCAGTATGTTTGAGGAATATAGAATCTAAATTATTACTTATTACCATGAAGAGACGAGACTTTTTAACAAACACCGCTCTGTTAGGAGCCGGTATTCCATTAGGCATGACATCGGCAGTAATGACTTCTTGTTCCTCACCGCAGGGTGGCGATGCTCCTGCTCCTAAAACATACACTCCGGAAGAATTGGGGATGTATTCATTTGTAGAAGTTGCTCCTGACGGGAAACCGCTGAAAGCCGCTTTGGTTGGTTGTGGTGATCGTGGAACCGGTGCTGCCACTCAGTTTTTGAGTGCCGGACCGAATGTGTCGATTATTGCGTTGGCGGATTTATTCCCGGATAGAATGAATAGTTGCCGTAAGGTTCTAAAGGAAAAATTCAATAATGAAGTTCCCGATGCCAATTGTTTTTTGGGTTTTGATGCTTATAAGAAAGTACTGGCCATGAACGAAATCGATGTTGTGTTGCTTTGTACTCCTACACATTTCCGCCCTGAACAGTTTAAGGCAGCTGTGGAAGCCGGAAAGAATATCTTTATGGAAAAACCTTGTGCCGTCGATCCGACCGGTATCCGTACCGTGATTGCTGCGGCAAAAGTGGCTACTTCGAAAGGGCTTACCGTTATTACGGGGACGCAGCGCCGCCACCGTAGAGATTATTGGGAGGCATTCGTGCAGGTGAAAAATGGTTTGATTGGTGATATCGTTTCTTCTACGGCCCATTGGGATCAGGGTGCTTGGTGGAATAAGCGGAAACGTCCCGAATGGAGCGATATGGAATATTGTATCCGTAACTGGTTTAATATTAAATGGCTGAGTGGCGATCATCTGCTCGACCAGGCTGTCCATAATATCGATATTGTGACTTGGTTTATGGAGGATCGCCCTGTCCGTGCAGTAGGCTTCGGGGGACGGGCACAACGTTTGACGGGCGATATCTTCGACTTTTTCAGCGTAGACTATTATTACAACAATAATAAACGTATGTTGGCAACTGCCCGCCAGATTGACGGGTGTGATGGAAACGTGTCGGAACAGGTTTACGGAACAAAAGGCATGGCTCAACTGAATGACCGGGGTGAAATAAAGATCGTTGATTATAATGGAAATGTGCTTTGGGAATACGATTATAAGAATAAACCTGTTAAAAACCCGTATGACCAGGAACATGTGCATCTTGTAGAGTCTATCCGTTTGAATAAAAAGATAAATCAGGCTGAGGCTTTGGCTTACTCTACTCAAGTTGCAATTCTGGGACGTGAAGCCGCCTATACGGGTAAGCCGATTTCATGGGATGAGATTATGGCTTCTACCTTGCACTATGGTCCCGAAACATATGAGATGGGTCCGTTGCCATTCTATAAAGAAGGTCAGGCTCCGGTTCCGGGTAAGGCTCCGGATGCTCCGGTAATGTAATTTAGGGGGGCTTATTGTAAAAACCGTATTTTCGCCTCTCGCTCGGCCTCCAAAAGCGAACAAATGTTAATCCGCTTTTTTGCCGTCAAAAAGGGACTTTTTCCTCTTTTTTGAGTGTTTTCCGCCATTACGACCGTCCTCTTTGCCGCCGCGACCGTGCTAATGTGTAGTGCACTCGGCACCTCGCGAAGATTAGGACGGTCGTAATGGCGATTATGACCGTCCTAATTGGAAAGAGGACCGTTTTCATGGCAAAAAAGCCCCTGAATTTCCTTTGGATATTCGGAACGCCGTCCGTTTTGTTTTCAAATATTCGATTCTCCGGGAGTTAAGGTTTTCCACTTTGTCGGCTTATCCGGCATTCGGCAATCAAAAAGAACGCTTTTGGGAACGGTCACGGCACCTCATTTCTCCCGTTGTCAGAAATAAGGTCCAATCCCGTACAAATAGTCAATCCAAAACGGATCAACTTTTCAGGTGAAATAGAAAAACGGCCGAAAAGGGGGTTATTGTATAATTTGATT